>CAZEMA010000061.1:0-14679 GCA_964513155.1 uncultured Anaerolineaceae bacterium | reverse complement strand
CGCCCTCCTTCGACTTGCTTTGACATCCTCCGCTCGACGGTCGTGAGTCCCCCAGCAGGGCGATGAGAATCCGCCCTGCCCGGAGAAGAGAACCGTATGTGTGCGGATTCTTTCCAGGAAGCTGGGCTTCTTCATCACACTCCCAGGTGAGCCAACAAGTCTCCGCAGGAACATCCAGATCTAGCCGCCGGGGCCGCTTGCCAATTGTAAGCCAAGCCAGCCGCCTAATGGGCGGCCTACCGGCGAAGCCTTGGCCGGCAACCCTGCCGATAGGCGACCCGATCGAAGCCGTTGAGCATCTAGCACTTGGGGTCCGCCTTTCCCTGACCTTGCCCTGGCAGGGCCCGCTTCGACATCGATTGCCCGTGCCTGTGCCCGAGGCTATAATTCCGCTTCCCCGGAGGTGCTCATGGTTCAGGACCGGCTCGCCCGCCTCGGGCAGGCCATGAGGCAGCACGGCTTTGAGGTGATCGCCCTCATTCCTGGCCCGACCTTGTTCCATCTGACAGGGTTGTCCTTCCACCTGATGGAGCGGCCCGTCGTTGGGATCTTCACGCCCTCGGCCTCCCCCTGTCTCGTACTGCCCGAGCTCGAGCGAGCCAAGGCCGAGGCGGCTGGGCTCGCCCTTGATCTGATCCCCTACAGTGAGGAGGAGGCTTCCCGGACCCAGGCCCTGCGGCAGGCGGCCGAGCGGGCAGGCCTGGCCGGCCGCCGGATCGGAGTCGAGCCGCTCCGCATGCGGGTCTTCGAACTGAGGTTGTTGGAAGCTGCGGCCCCGGGCGCAAGCTTTGTGTCGGCCGCAGAGGCTCTGTCCAGCTTGCGGATCGTCAAAGATGAAGCCGAGATCGGCGCCATGCGGCGTGCAGTCCAGGTTGCCGAGGCGGCGCTGGCGGCCACGCTGCCTCTTGTCCGGCAGGGCATGACCGAGCGCGAGTTCGCTTCCGAACTGACCCTCCAGCTCCTGCGCGCCGGATCAGACCCGGAGCTTCCCTTCAGTCCAATCATTGCCTCCGGGCCCAACAGCGCCCTGCCTCATGCCCTTCCGGGCAGCCGGCGGTTGCAGGCGGGAGATCTGGTTGTCGTCGACTGGGGGGCGATCGTCGAAGGCTACGTCTCGGACCTGACGCGCACCTTCGCCGTCGGGAGCGTCGATCCCCAGTTAGCGCGCGTGCATGAGACCGTCCAGCAAGCCAACGCTGCCGGCCGCCGGGCGGTCCGCCCCGGTGCCACATGCGGCGAGGTCGATGCCGCCGCCCGGGCCGTGATTCAGGCTGCGGGCTACGGCGAGTACTTCATCCACCGCACCGGGCACGGGATCGGCCTGGAGAGCCACGAGCCACCTTACATCCGCGCCGATGACCCACAAGCATTGGCTCCAGGGATGACCTTCACCGTCGAGCCTGGGATCTATCTCCAGGGGCGCGGCGGCGTTCGGGTGGAGGATGACATGCTCGTGACCACCAAGCGCGGGGACAGCCTGAGCTCATATCCTCGGGAGATGGGGGTGATTTCATGAATCAGATCATGTCGGGCGGGGAGCCCTTCTTCTTCCCAGGCGATCGGATCGGCTGTCTTCTGATTCACGGCTTCACGGGCACCCCCAAGGAGATGCGCTGGCTCGGCGAACATCTTGCGGCTGACGGGCGAACCGTGCTGGGGGTGCGACTGTTTGCTCATGCTACCCATCCCCAGGACATGCTCCGCGCCCACTGGCAGGACTGGATGGCCTCCGCCGAGGACGGATACAACCTGCTGCGGGGCGCGTGTGATCGAGTCGTGGTGATGGGCCTCTCGATGGGAGGGATCATCTCCCTGGTCCTCGCTGCCCGACTTCCCGTCGCTGGCGTGGTGGCAATGTCCACTCCCTTCTACCCACCTGATCCGCGCATGCGTCCCCTGCGCCCAATCGCTCCTGTGCTCACGCTCTTCTGGCGCTGGGCGGCCAAGGGACCGCCAGACTGGCACGACCCCAACGTCGGGGTGGACCACCTCGAGTATCCCAAGAACCCGGTGCGCGGCGGGCTCCTCGTCTACGATCTGCTCATGGAGATGCAGAGGGACATCCCGACCATCACCGTCCCGGCGCTGATCATCCACTCGCGGGGTGACCTGACCCTCCCCGAAGATCACGCCATCCAGCTCTTCGCCCAGGTGGGGTCAAAGGACAAGGAGCTGATGTGGGTGGAGGACAGCGGCCACGTGGTTACCCGCGACGCGGAGCGGGAGAAGGTGTTCGCCGCGGCCGCAGCCTTTGTCCGCCGTATCGCCGGAGCGAGCGCATGACGATGCTCATGGAAGGGGCGCAGCCGTTCTACTTCCCCGGCAACCGTACCGGCTGTCTGCTTGTCCACGGCTTCACAGCCACGCCCCAGGAGATGCGAGGACTGGGCGAGCACCTGGCGCAAGAGGGCTTCAGCGTCCTGGGCGTGCGGCTGTTCGGGCACGCCACAGACATCCGGGACATGCTGCGCGCCCGCTGGACTGACTGGCTGGCCTCGGTGGAAGACGGCTACCACCTGCTGAGTGGGAGCACTGATCGTGTTGTCATCATGGGCCTCTCGTTGGGCGGCGCCCTGGCTCTACTCTTTGCCGCCTCGAACCCGGTCTCCGGTGTCGTCGCCATGTCGACCCCGTATGCCCTGCCTGCCGACCCCCGCCTGCGACTTGTCCGCCTGTTGCGCGGGATCGTGCGCTTCGTGCCCAAAGGCCCTCCGGACTACCGCGATCCGCAGGCTGCCATCGACCGGAGAGACTACAAGGCGTACCCCCTTCCTGCGATGAAAGAGCTGGAAGCGGCCCTGGCTGTTCTTCGCGCCGCCCTTCCCCAGGTTACCGCCCCACTGCTGCTCATCCACTCCAAGGAGGATGACTTCGTCACGCCGGAGAACAGCACCACCATTTACCAACAAGTGGGATCATCCGACAAGGCCAGGATGCTCGTTGAGAACAGCAACCACGTGATCACGCTGGACGCCGCCCGTCAGCAGGTCTTCGAGGCCGCGGCCGCGTTCGCCCTCCGGGTGGGGGCCGAGCCCGCATGACCCGGGATCTCCGCCTGGTCGCCCTCTCGCTGTTCATCTGGGGGGTCGGAGAGGGAATGTTCTTTTACTTCCAGCCCCTCTACCTTCAGCAGCTGGGGGCAGACCCGCTACAGATTGGCGCCATCCTGGGGGTGGCCGGCTTCGCCATGGCCATCGCCCACATCCCGGCTGGCGCGCTGGCCGACCACATCGGGCGGAAGGGCGTCATGGTCACCTCCTGGACCCTGGGGTTGATCACGACCTGGATGATGTTCCTCTCCCCCTCCCTGCCCCTCTTCGTGGCAGGGCTGGTCCTCTATACAGGCACGGCCTTTGTTGCCTCCCCGCTGTGGTCCTACGTCACCGCCGCCAGGGGCACTTGGGATGTGACAAGAGCCCTGACGACGGTCTCGGCCTTCTTCAACTCGGGCGGCATCCTCGGGCCGCTCCTGGGCGGGCAATTGGCCGAACGGTTTGGCTTGCGTATGGTGTATGGGATTGCAGCGATATTCCTCATCGTCTCGACCGTTCTGATATTCCTGATCCACCCCCAGGCTACCGAGCCCTCCCCATCTGGCTCCCGCTATCAGGCACTGCTCAACCGTCGTCCCTATCTCGGATTCCTAGCACTGGCCTTCGCCGTGGGCTTCGCCATGTACCTGTTCTGGCCTCTCACGCCAAACTATCTACAACTGACGCGCGCCGTCTCGGTCGGCCAGATCGGCGTCTTCGCCGCCTTCTTCTCCTTGGGCGTCGTCGTCTTGAACCTGACCCTCGGGCGAATCCCCGCGCGGCCCGCTTTCCTCATCGTCCAGGCTGTGGTTGGCCTCGCGGCGCTTTCACTCTGGCTCGGAACCGGAGCTCCCTGGTTCGCGGTCGGGTACTTTCTTGCTGGAGGGCTGCGCACGGTGCGCTCGCTGGTGACCGCCCAGATCCAGGCTCTCGTCCATCGGGCAGAGATGGGGCTGGCTTACGGCCTGGCCGAGACGGTCCAGGGGTTTGCCCTGATGGCCTCCCCTCCCCTGGCCGGATACCTGTACTCCCTCGATCCGTCCCTGCCGTACCCGGTGGGCGTCGTCCTCATCGGGGCCATGCTCCTGATGTCGGCCCGCTTGGCGCCACGACCCGGGCCGCTGCCTACCCGCGTGTCTGATCTCCGGAGGGAACTTCCATGAACGCCTGGCTGAGTTGGGGAATTGGCATTAACGTGTGGCTCCAGGGACTGGGGGAGTGGCTGGTGCAGCCCATGAAGCTCTTCACCTTCCTTGGGACCGAGGAGTTCTTCATGCTCGTGATGCCGGCGGTGCTCTGGTGCTTCAATGTCGGCCTGGGCTACCGGCTCGCCTTGATCTTGCTGATGAGCGACAGCTTGAATGGGACCCTTAAGCTGGCCTTCGGCTGGCCGCGGCCCTATTGGGTGAGCAACCAGGTCCGCGCCTTGAGCACGGAGACTTCGTTCGGCCTTCCATCGGGCCACGCCCAGGACGCATTGGCCCTGTGGGGCCGGCTCGCCGCCGGCATCCGGCGCAGGTGGGCCACCATCCTCGTTGGCCTGCTCATCCTGCTGATCTCCATCTCGCGGCTCTACCTGGGTGTTCACTGGCCCAGCGATGTGCTCGCGGGCTGGATTGTCGGCGGTCTGCTGCTCTGGGCCTTCCTGGCTCTCGACCAGCGCGCGCGGCAGTGGCTGGCACGCCTGTCGATCGGCGGTCGGGTGCTGGTGGCCTTCGGCCTCTCCCTCGCCCTTCTCGCCCTGCAATTGCTCGTCTACTGGCTCACAGCCGGCCGGCCGATCCCACCCGAGTGGGTGCAGATG
Source organism: uncultured Anaerolineaceae bacterium (assembly GCA_964513155.1). Classification (GTDB taxonomy): domain Bacteria; phylum Chloroflexota; class Anaerolineae; order Anaerolineales; family E44-bin32; genus DATEAV01. The sequence continues at coordinate 9,843 of CAZEMA010000061.1, read as the reverse complement.
GCCGCAGCCGCCGCTCCGGGATCGGAGCCGATCAACCCCCGCAACCTGGAAGGCATGTTCTCAAACGCAGGGATCGTGCTGGGCATCGGGGTCGGTGGGACGCTGCTTTTCGCCTGGGGGAAGTTCAACGTGGCAGGCCCCTGGTGGAAACGAGCGGTCCGCTATGTCCTCGGTCTGGTCGGCCTCGTGGTCCTGTGGATGGGCCTCGATGCGATCTTCCCCGGCGGGACCTCCGCCCTGGCCTTGGGGCTGCGCTATCTGCGCTACGCGGTCGTCGGCCTGTGGGCCGTCTACCTCGGCCCGCGAGTCTTCGTCTGGCTGCGATTGGCCTGACCCGGAAGCTTGCCTCGAGCTCACGGTCAGCAGGAGGCTCTTGTCAAGGCGGCCGGTGTCGGTGACCCCCCGTCTCTCCTCCAGGTAGCGAGATTGGCCAAGACCCTCCATGACTAACGCGGGAGTTGTAGACAAGGGTTCCCCACAATAGAATGCAAGCACAGACTGCCGGGCATGGCGAGGAGGGTGGGATGTCAGGGAAAGTGATGGCGCTTGCCACATTGGTCCTGGGATGCGCGCTCATGGCGGCCTGCTCGGGCCGTCCCCTATATCCGCATGGTCAGGTCGAATCAGCTCTGGCCACCGTCTGCACCGGCCAGGGGGTCTCCGAGGCGGCCGCCTATGCCAGAAGCGGGGATCATCCCATCGTCCTGCTATCCGAATCCGGCGAGCACCACGAGTGGAGCGACGGTCTCCCAGCGGAATGGTATCCCGCCGGCGTTTCCGACGCCCAGCTAGTCGCCTGTGTCGGACCGGAGGCAGAGCAGGCCATCGAGGTCTGCGAGTACAACGGCCCCGACATCACCCGCTTCACGAACCAGCTCAGCGTGCGCCTGGTCGAGGCTCGCACCGGGCGCACCCTCGCCAGCCAGACCTTCACCGGGGATCCGCCCCGCGAGTGCAGGTATACGGAGGACTACGACCTTACCCGGTTGGAGGGTCCCGAGATCGACCTCGCTGTCGTCCAGGGCTGGCTTTCCAGCTACGTGCTCTCCTCGGGCGGCGCGGGCATGATCGATGACTTCGAGTTCGGGAACCTGGGCTGGTCCGGCTTCAGCGACCGGCCGGAGTCATTCAGCTATTGCGGCCCCGATGATGAGCGGCGACACAGCGGCGCCTTCTCTCTGCGCTTCCAATACAACGTCGCTACCTACGGGTGGGTCAATTGCGGGTGGTACTGGGACCCGCCACAGGACTGGAGCAGCGGGACCGGCCTTGCCTTCTGGATCACAGCCGATCGCCAGGTCCAGGAGGTCAGCCTTGCACTCGACTCGGGCGGTTCCACGTTCGACATCCATATCGATCCAGATGTGGTGGACGTCGCCGGATGGCGGCGAGTCATCGCACGCTGGTCGATGTTCGAGCGGGCCGAATGGGACACCGCGCCAGGCGGGCCGGACACGCTCGACACCTCAGCCATCACAGGGATGGTCTTCGGCACATACACGGGAGAAACGGAGAATCCTGGCGTCATCTGGATCGATGATCTCGAGGTGATTGCGCAGTAGGGAAGGCGGATCCGCGACACGGAAGAGGTGGGATGCTTCGCATGCCGTGTGGTAGACAGGCATCACCGCATCGCCCCGGTCTACGCGCAGATCCTGGCCCCAACTCGCCGGTCCGAGGCTCGGAAGGAAAGACGACAGCACCCATGAACGGGGATTGCCTCTGCCGTCTCATTGAGTCGACCGACCTCGGGGAGACTTGGGACTATCGTGGCACCGTCCACTCACAGAAGGAGAACCCCTTGCGTCGTGCACTCCTCCCGTTGCTGTGCCTGGTCTTGGCAGGCGCCCTGCTTTCGGGTTGTTCCAGCCAACAGGCAAGGCTCGAAGAGAGCCTGGCCGCCGTCTGCCAGGGACAGGCTGTCTCCGAGGCAGCCGTCTACACCGGCGGCGGACCCCACCCCATCGTGCTCCTCTCGTCCTCGGGCGAGCACCATTCCTGGAGCAGCCAGGTTGACGACACGTGGCTGCCCGAGACCGTGTCCGAGGCCCAGCTTGTCGCCTGCGTCGGGGAGCAGGAGGAACAGTCGATCGAGGTCTGCCACTACAACGGCCCGGACATCACCCGCTATGTCTACCGGGTGTCGGTCCGGATCGTCGCGGCCCAGACCGGGGCGACGGTCGCCACAGAGGCCTTCGTCGGCGACCCTCCTCGCAAGTGCCGGCAAAGCGAAGATTACGATCTCACCAGGCTGGAGGGGCCCGACGTCAGCTACGAAGACATCAGCAGCTGGATAGGCGACTACGTCGCGAACCCCGTTGCGCAATAGCCCGCCACCAGGGAATTCAGACCGGCGTTCCCTGCTGGTCGAGTCTGGGTAAGGCACCAGGGCGGGCCTCGACCCGCCAGCGCACACGCCAGGACACCCGTGGGTCACGCCTTCAGCGTGACGAATTCCCCCACCACGCGCGGCAACATACAAGACGAGGCCAGGGCCGGTTCGCCCTGGGGGAACTCCAGGACAGGCGAACCTCCCCTACCTCGGAGCCATCTCCCGGAACAGCACCCAGTGCCCTGCCCGGTCGCCCGCCTCCGCTGGCGCACGATCGTAGTACAGATCGAACAGCCTCCCCCCGTTCGATCTCACCCGGAAGTAGAAACGCCCCACCCCCCATGACCCGTGGCGGGCGGCTTCCTTGCTGTGCGCGGGCTGCATGTTCTTCGCCATACGGCCTCGGCGCGCGTAGTCGGACCAGGAGGAGAGGACTTCCTGCACCCGGAAGGTCTCGCCATTCCAGACGAAGCCGTTGGGCGCCTTGGGCTTCTTCGAGAGCACCGGCGGCCGGTCGAAGAGGGCTTCGATCTCGACGTCGATGAAACGGAGGGGAAGCAGATCAGGAGGCATGGTTCTCCCCAAGGAGTTGATGGATCAGATTGACCTCGGAGAACCAGCCTGCGGTGATCCAGTGCCATGAACCTAGTCGGCGGAAAAGTCGGCGGGCGATGGCCTCATCCCCCAGTCCATCCTGTCTACGGTGGAGCGCCTGGCCGCGGATGTCTTCAAGGTACTGGACCTTCCTGCGCAAGGCCGCCTTGCCGTCGGGCACCCGGCCCGCGTGCCCACAGTAGAGTTCCCGGAAATCGGCTTTGAGCGCTCGTTGGAGGGAGCCCAGGGTCTGGAGGACATTCTCGTCGGCCTGGGCATAGCGGATCCGCGCGTGGACGAACAGATCGCCGGTGAAGGCCCAACCGCGCTGCGTCTCAATGAAGATGACGTGGTCGTCGCTATGGCCGGGCGTGGGCAAGACCTCCAGCCGTAGGCCGTCCGCCTCGACGACGGGTCCGAGCGGCTGGCCCAGCGCCGGCTTGGCCCTGCCCCAGGCGAGTTGGCGAAAGGGCTGCGTTCGGGGAGGATGCGCCAACCGATCCAGCCCGAGGGGGGAAACAAGAGGCTTCAGCGGAAGGGCGTGATCCCCGCCGACGTGGTCTTCGTGGACATGGGTGTTCAGCACGACGCGCAGCGACCGTTCGCGCAGCCAGTCCGCCAGTGCCTGCGCCGTCCGGGGCGGGCCGGCGTCGAAGAGCAAGCCATCAAAGTAGAAGGCCGAGGCCCAAGCTAGCCCTCGGCCGAAGAAGCTGGTCGCCATGCGAAGCTCGGTCACAGGACCGTGCTGGACAACCTCAAGCACTGCCTACTCCTGCTGCGCCGGCAACCACCTCCGGAGGCGACCATCCCAAAGGCAGCCCAAGATGACTAACCCCAATGCAGTCCCTGGGCCCAGATACACGAGCGAGACGATCCCCAGGCAGAGGGCGGCCCGGTAGGACCATCCCAAGCGCGACCACAGGCCGGTCAGAGCACCAAACCATGCCGTGCCAACAACGATCAACGGCCATGCTAGAACCATAGGCTCCACGCCCAATGCCCGGGGGAGGAGCTGCCACCAACCTGGACCACCCAGAAGAGGCAGGAACGTGCCGAACAGTCGGCCAAACAGCCCATCCGCGGTCATCCAGCCGCCCAGCAACAGGGCCGCCGCGGTCAGCAGATAGAAACTGGGGGGTGGACGACGCAAGGTGACCTCCCAGGAAAGATCAGGGGCCGGCGACCCCCGGCCCGTCGGTGCCAGGCTCAGTCGGCATCTTCCTTGCTCAGTTCCTTCTGGCGGGCAGCGATGACATCCTGCGCCACATGCTGGGGCACGACTTCGTAGCTGCTCAGGCTCATGGTGAAGATGCCGCGACCGCCCGTGATCGACCGCAGCTCGGTTGTGTAGCGCAGCATCTCGGCCAGCGGGACGAGCGCCGTCACCACGCTGTGGCCTCGTTCGTTTTCCATGCCCTGGACCCGAGCGCGCCGCGTGTTGAGGTCGCTGAGGACGTCACCCATGTTGGCTTCGGGCACGACGATCCGCACGTTCATGATCGGTTCCAGGAGCACGGCGCCGGCATCCTGGAAGGCAAGCTTGAAGGCCTCGCGCCCCGCCACCTCAAAGGCCACCGCCTTGGAGTCGACCGGGTGCTCCTTGCCATCGGTGACCGACACCCGGACATTGCCTACCGGGTAGCCGGCGAGCACGCCTACCTTCATCACGCCTCGCACACCCTTCTCGATGGCCGGCATGAAGGAATTGGAGATGGAGCCACCGAAGACCCGGTTGACGAACTCGAACTCCTCCTCTGGCAGGGGCTCGACTTCCATCTGGACCTCGGCGAACTGACCCGCGCCGCCGGTCTGCTTCTTGTGGCGATACTTGGACTCTCCCGTGCGGGTGATCGTCTCCCGGTAGGGTACTCTGGGCGTCTCAGTCGTCAGGCCCACCTGGAACTTGGCCTCTGCCTTTCGGATGGCGACATCGATGTGCTGATCCCCCATTCCCTGCAGGATTGTCTGGTTGGTGCTGGGTTCCTGCCGCCAGGAGAGCGTAGGATCCTCCTCGCACAACCGGGTCAGGGAGGCGCCCATCTTGGTGGAGTCAGCCTGGGTCTTCGGGATGACGGCGACCGTGTATAGGGCATTGGGGTACTTGGGCATGGGCAGGACAAGCGCATGACCCTTGTCACACAGAGTGTGCCCGGTGCCCGTCTCGGCCAATTTGGCCACCGTTCCGAGGTCACCCGCGTGAAACACCTTGACCGATACCTGTTCCTTGCCCCGCATGACATGCAATGTCCCCAGCCGCTCCTCGGTGCCCTTGACCTGGTTCCAGACGCGGGTATCGGAGTGGAGGACGCCAGAGTACACCCGCAGGTAGGTCAGCTTGCCGACAAAGGGGTCGGCCGTTGTTTTCCAGACATAGACGGCCAGGGGGCCCGTGTCTGAGGCCGGGAGGGTTTCCCCGCCCGCCTTCCCTTGCGCGACTGCTGCCTTTGCCCCGGCCGGCGACGGCAGGAGCTCGACAATGACCTCCAGCAGCGGGGCCATGCCAATCCCGGCCGTTGCGGCAGTGGCGCAAACGGGCACCAGTCGGCCCGAGCGCATCGCCTGTCGCGCTCCGCGTACGACGTCCTCGCCCGTCAGTTCCTGACCGTCGAGATATTTCTCCAGCAGCGCATCGTCACCCTCGGCCGCGGCCTCGATCACGGCGACGCGCGCCTCCTCGGCCGCCTCTCTGAGTTCAGGGGGGATAGGCTCGGCCGACCGACCATCCCCAGGACGGGCTTGCATCCTCAGGAGGTCAATGACACCTTTGAACCCCTGCTTCTCCCCCCAGGGCAATTGGACCGGCACGAAGGCCACGTCCGGCGAGAGGCTGCGCAACGAAGCCAGCGCGTTCTGGAAGCTGGCGTTGTCGCGGTCCATTTTGGTGACGACCGCCAATCGGGGCAGCGTGAACTCGTCGCAATACCCCCAAACGATCTCCGTCCCCACTTCGACACCCGCCACGGAGTCGACCAGTACCGCGGCGCCGTCAGCCACCCGCAGGGCAGAGATCACCTCCCCCACGAAGTCCGTGTATCCCGGCGTGTCGAGCAGGTTGATCTTGCGATCCTGGAACTCGACGGGGATGATGGCGGTCGAAAGCGAGAGTTTGCGGCGAATCTCCTCGTCTTCAAAGTCGGAGACAGTATTGCCCTCTTCAACCTTGCCGACGCGATTGATGGCCCCTGTCAGATACAGCAGCGCCTCCGCAAGTGAGGTTTTCCCGCCGCCGCCATGGGAAACCAGGGCGACGTTGCGGATGGATTCGGTTGAGTATTCCTTCATGGGAAAGGGAACCTCCGGCGGAGTTGGTCAAACAGGTCGATTGTAAAGGATGAGGCACGCCTTGTCAAAGAATCCGGCAGAATGCCTGCCACCGCGCTGCGGTCTCCCACTCGGGGCAGGCGGTGAGAGCCGGGGGGGTGTATCCGGGTTGTCCGCAGCCTGGCGAGCCAGCCGCCTGAGACCTCGGCCAGATGATGCTACAATCGTCAGGGGACGCGGGAGGGCGGATGCTTCTGCTGAATCAGTATTCTTTCCTGCTTCTGGCGGGCGTCTGCGTCCTGGCCATGGGGCTCGTGCTACGGCGGCGCGGGCTGCACGGCTACGAGGTCTTTGCCCTGGCTTCGCTGGTCGTCGGGTTCGCGCTCGCCTTTTGGCTGCTGCGCCCTGGGCCAAGCAGCGCCAGCGATCCTGGGCAACTCGCCGCCGAGATCGGCTCCGGCACCCCAGTGCTACTCGAATTCCAGAGCCCCTTCTGCGTGGGTTGCATGGCGGCGGAGCCCTATGTGAGAGCGATCGAACGGCAGAACCAGGCCAGCCTGGTCATCATCCGGGTGAACGCTCAAGATCCGGTTGGACAGGTCTTCGCCGGACGCTACCGGCTGGGATACACCCCCACGTTCGTTCTTTTTGATGCAGCAGGCATCGAACTCTGGCGCACGGTCGGGGCCGTCGACCCGCAGCAGGTTCGACGCTCGCTGGCCACACCTTGAACCTATCGGGATCAGCCGCGCGTATGTCGTTCCTGGCACGCCTCTCCTTCGAGCTCAGCTACCTGTTTCGACGCGCTCCATGGGATCGCGGGGTCTCGCCGCCGGAGCTTCTGGCCTTCCTTGCGGACCATCCGCCAGGCCGAGCACTCGACCTCGGCTGCGGCACAGGCACCAACGCCATCACCCTGGCGCGGCACGGCTGGCAGGTCATCGGCGTCGACTTCATCCCACGAGCCATTCGTCGCGCCCGGCGCAAGGCGCTGGCTGCCGGCGTCAGTGTGGATTTCCGCCAGGGAGACGCCGCCGACCTGCGCTCCGTCGAGGGCCCCTTCGACCTGGTGCTGGACATCGGCTGCTACCACAGCCTGAGGCCCGCCCTTCAGGTCCGGTACGCCGCGAATCTGGCCCGCCTCGTCCGCCCTGGTGGGACCTTCCTTCTCTACGGCTTCACTCGCGGGCGCCCGGAAGATCCTCGCGGCTGGCTCTCCGAGGAGGCTCTTGCCGCCGGTCTTGGCGCCAGCTTCGAGCTGCGGAGCGCCGTGTACGGCACCGACCGGCGCCGTCCCTCCGCCTGGTTCACCCTCATCCGCAAAGGTTGACGCCGCTGGCGCCCCCGATGTCAGGGGATCGGGCTTCGGTGGGGTGTCCCGACAGGCTCCCACGACAGGGATCGGCCAAGCGAACAGTCTCCGGTCTCGACCCAGATGCCTGTTCACTGCTATACTACGAATGCAGCTCCTATCCGCATTGGCACATCCATTGGAAGTGTGATGAGAAACCCCTGCTTCCTGGAAGGAATCCGCATATGCGGTTCTCTTCTCCGGGCAAGGCGGTTGTCCTCACCATGTTAGAGGGGCAGATGCAGTCCTCACTCAACGATGACGAGAAACGGGTTCTCCTGCGCCTGGCCCGCGAGTCGCTGGAGAGTGCGGTCAACGGCAAGGAGATACCTCAATTGGATCCGGCCTCCATCCCCGAGCGCCTGCGCCTCCCCGGAGCATCTTTCGTGACCCTGACCCGGCGCGGTGCCTTGCGAGGTTGCATTGGCGCGCTTCAGGCGCAGATTCCTCTGGCCGAAGACGTCCAACAGCACGCCGCGGCCGCCGCCCTCGAGGACTACCGCTTCCCGCCCGTTCAGCCCATCGAACTCGGCCAGATCGAGATCGAAATCTCGGTCCTGACGGATCCCCAACCTCTGGTCTATGAGCAGCCGGGTGATCTCCTTCGCCTCCTGCGGCCCGAGGTGGACGGCGTCATCGTGAGCTCCGGCTTCCACCGGGCCACGTTTCTACCCCAAGTCTGGGAGAAGGTGCCAGAGGCCGAAGCCTTTCTGGATATGCTGTGCGAGAAAGCCGGGCTCGCGCCCAATGCCTGGCGCCAGAGTAGGTTGCAGGTCCAGACCTACCAGGTGCAGAGCTTTGACGAGCGCGAAACGACCTCGGCCTAGCCGGTCGCCTCTCTCTAGGTTCCGAGGCCAGACTTGCGCTCTCGTTTCCCCACCCTCCAAAATCCACGTCCGGGCTGGCGCTGGCCGGATGGCCTGCGCTCGATGCGTCATCGCAACTTCCGGTTGTTCTTCTTCGGCCAGCTGATCTCGGTCATCGGCAGCTGGATGCAATCGACGGCCCAGCAGTGGTTAGTCTATCGGTTGACCGGATCCCAGTTCAGCCTGGGGCTGGTCACGTTCGCCAGCTTCATCCCCGTGCTCCTGCTCTCTCTCTTCATGGGCGTCGTCGTCGACCGTCTCTCGCGGCGGCATTTGCTGATATGGACCCAGAGTTGGTTTCTGGTTCTGGCCGCCGTCCTGGCCGTATTGACCTATTCGGGGCTGGTTCAATACTGGCACGTTATCCTTCTCGCCTCGCTGTTGGGGCTTGGCAACGCGCTGGATATGCCTGCCCGCCAAGCCTTCTTCGCCGACCTCGTCGAGCGCGAAGACCTGTTCAACGCCATCGCCCTCAACTCTTCCGTTTTCAACGGAGCCCGCATCATCGGTCCGGCGATCGGCGGCCTGGTGATTGCCGCCTCCGGCGAGTCCGCCGCTTTCGCCCTGAATGCCCTGAGCTTCCTGGCCGTCATCGTCGGACTACTGCTCATGCGCCTGCCGCCTCCGAGCCCCCCGCCCCGGTCTGGCAGCGGCTTCCGCGAACTCAAGCAGGGGATGGCCTATCTGTTTCGGGACCGCGCCGTTCTGGGTCTCGTCCTGATGATCGCCCTCCTCAGCGTAATGGGATACCCCTATGCCGTCCTGCTTCCGGTCGTTGCCAGAGACGTTCTCCACATCGGTGCCAGGGGGTTCGGGTTGCTTGTATCGGCCCAGGGAGTCGGCGCGCTGGCCAGCGCGCTGGCGCTGGCCTTCTTAGGGCACCGCAGGCACAAGGGGCGACTGCTCTTCGCCAGCCGCTGGCTGCTAGTCTTGGGAGTCGCCCTTCTCGGACTCTCCCGCTCGACCCTGCTCTCGATGGTCGCGCTGGCGGTGGCCGGCGTGGCCTCGATCAGCCAGGCAGCCCTTACCAACACCCTCATCCAGTTGGCCGTCCCCGACGAGCTGCGCGGTCGCGTGGTCAGTGCCTATGCCTGGGCGCTGGGCGGGTTCTGGCCGTTGGGCTCCTTGCTGATCGGTGCCTTGGGGGACTGGCTCGGGGCCGGAAACGCCCTCTTGCTGACAGCGGGCGGCGCGTTGGCGCTGACCGTGTTCAGCATGATCGAGTTCCCCGAGTTGGTCAGGCTCAAGTGATGGGGAGGCTCGGCAGCAGCAGACTGCCCGGGCGGGCCCTAGTGTGGCGTGTCGAAAGTTCGTGGACCAATCCCGTCTGGCGAGCTCTCCACTTGCAGCTTCATGGCCGCGCCTCCGGAAGCCTGACGAATGCGCGAGGCTTTCACCCCCACCCCGTTCGGGCCGGCGCCCCAAGGGCGCAGCCCGAC
>CAZEMA010000060.1:1540-14728 GCA_964513155.1 uncultured Anaerolineaceae bacterium | reverse complement strand
CTTTCATCACACTCCCAGAGGGTTGGGGAGGTAGCTGAGGCCCCGATCGGCAGAGAGGCTTCGGGCTGGAGACCGTCTCTGCCGGAGGCACTACCCTGCTTGTCTGCCTCCCAGGCGGGCTTCCCTGAAACACAGATCTTCCTTCGCGACAATCGAGAAGAGACTCGATCCCTTTTGACCTCTTGACGGGTATACTCTGTGCGGGGGTTGTTGATGGGGGCCATGCCGGCGACGGCCTCCACCGTGCCTGGCAGGCGGGCGAGATGAGCAACCCATAGCGCCTTCCGCCAAAAGGGAGATTGTTTCTTCTCCTCGAGATCGGGAAGGGGTGGAAGGTCAACGGGCAGCGTGGTCCGGGGAGAGGTTCGCCCCTCTCTGGACAGGTGGTTGACAGGATGGCATCGAGAGCGTTGTTTGCTGGGTTGATTCGCGATGAGATGGAACACCCCGTCGAGACGGCTACGGTCGGTGGCGAGGTTTTCTACGTCATCGACGACGACGGCTTCCGGCGGCACGTCGAGTGCGAGGCAGTGGATCGCCGGGTGCTTGAGCTCCTGCGGGAAGGAATCCAGGGACATGAGGATCTGATCAGCGAAGGCACGATGAAGATGCTGGGCCAGGAGGACATCTTCACCAAAGCGATGATCGAGACCTCGCTCAAGAACCTGGATGCCCAGTTCGACGCGTTGATCCAGCAGGGTCTGCCGGACGAGGTGCGGGCCTGGCTGGGGATGGTTGGCTTCCAGGTCATCGTCAACGTCCACGGGGAGGTCGTCCGGATAGAACAACCCAGCGCCCCGGAGGAGCCACCCGAGTAGGCGAATGGCCCGCGCTATCCTACCAACGTGCTGGCGACTTTCGGCTGGATGCGATGTAGAATGCGTATCAGGAACGAGTGAGGGCCTGCCTTGAGCTTGTCGGACTTCATCACGGACGTCACTGAGACGACCTTCCAGACGGATGTCATCCTGCGGTCGCACGAAGTGCCCGTGGTTGTTGACTTCTGGGCCGTGTGGTGCAATCCGTGTCGCGTCCTCGGGCCGTTGCTGGAACGCCTGGCCATCGAGGCCGGCGGCCTCTTCCGCCTGGCCAAGGTCAACGTGGATGAGAACCCCAATCTGGCAATCCGGTTTGGGGTACGAGGGATCCCGGCCGTTAAGGCCTTCGTCAAGGGAGATGTCAAAGCCGAGTTTGTGGGGGCTCAGCCGGAAGCGCTGGTGCGGCGTTTCCTGAAGCAGGTGGCGCCGAATGAAGCAGACCAGGCACTTGAGCAGGCCTGGAGCCTCTTGAACACCCGCCACTGGGCGGAGGCCGAAATGGCCTTCCGGGAGGTTCTGGCCCGAGACGAAGCCAACGGCGGTGCCGCCCTGGGCCTGGTTCAGAGCCTCCTGATGCAGGGGATCGGTACGGAGGCGCTGGAAACCCTGCTGCACTTTCCGCGCAGCGATGAGTCCGTCAAGGCGCCTGTTCTGCGACCGCTGGCCGAGCTGCTGGCTGAGGTTGAAACGAGCGGGCCGCGCCTGGAGGAGGATCCTCTGGCCGCCGGCTACCACCAGGCAGGCCGGTTGATCGCCCGTCAGAATCTTCCTGCCGCGATGGATGGCCTGATGGACATCCTGAGGCAGGACAAACGCTACCGCGGCGGTGCACCGAAGCAGGTCCTGCTGGCTCTGTTTGCCCTCCTCGGGGACGATGATCCCCTCACACGCCAGTACCGGGACGAGCTGGCCTCGGTCTTGTTCTAGCCCTCGCCGTCCAGCAAAACCAGAGTAGCCGCAAACGATGGACGATGCGCCGTCCGTCGTTCCGCGTTTGGGCACCGCCTCCTGCCGGTACGGCGCCTTGGGGCGAGCGACTTCACAACGCAGGGGACGGGCCGTCTTTGAGATTGGGGGGTCTCGTTCTATCATACCTACTGGTATCTCTCTCAGCGTCTCGGGTGGAAGGGAGGCAAGCATGGAGTACCGACGTCTCGGGGAGGCCGGTCTAAAGGTCTCGGAGCTCTGTCTGGGGACGATGCAGTTTGGCTGGACGGCGGACGAACCCACGTCCCTCCAAGTCTTGACGGCTGCCTTCGAGGCGGGGATCAACTTTCTGGACACGGCCGACATCTACTCGCGCTGGGCGGAAGGCAACCCCGGTGGTGTGGCGGAGAGCATCCTCGGGAAGTGGCTGAAAGCAGGCGTGGCCCCAAGGGATCAGGTCGTCATCGCCACCAAGGTGCAGGGGGAAATGGGGACGGGCCCGAATGACCGCGGGCTGTCTCGCGTCCATATCCTGGCCGCGCTCGAGGCTTCGTTGCAGCGTCTGGGAACAGACTTCATCGACCTGTATCAGCTGCACTGGCCGGACGATGAGACGCCCATCGAGGAGACGCTGGAGGCCCTGGACGTCCTGGTGCGAAAGGGCGCTGTGCGGTACATCGGGTGTTCGAACTTCCCCGCCTGGAAGCTGGTCGAGGCCCTGTGGGTCTCCGACCGGCTCGGCCTGGCCAAATTCGCCAGCTGCCAGCCGCACTACAACCTCCTCCACCGCGCCGAATTCGAGGACGAGCTCGAGCCCGCCTGCCACAAGTATGGCCTGGGGGTGATTCCCTACAGCCCGCTGGCTGGCGGGTTTCTGACAGGCAAGTATCACCGAGGCGAGGCGGCGCCTGCAGGGAGTCGGGGCGCCTCCAGCCATCGGATGCTGGCCTACATGCAGGCCGAGCGACCCTGGGCAACACTGGACCAACTGCGCCTCCTGGGAGAGGCGCGAGGGAAGACGGTCTCGCAGATGGCCCTGGGCTGGCTGCTGACCCGGCCGAGCGTCACCAGCCCGATCATCGGACCACGATCGATGGGGCAACTGATGGACAATCTGGGTGCCGTAGGGCTTCGGCTCGAGCCAGCCGAGTTGGCTTCCCTTGAGATGTTGACAGCCTGGAGAAAGGAATAGGCGGGGCAGCCCTGGGCAATCGGATCGGCGACGTCAGCGGCGAGCCTGCTACCCGAGTGAGAGTAGGCGATTCCTCCTATGTTATGGTAAGTAGGCGCCGAAGATGATATAATGCTGTCGGCTATCCGGCTTGCGCGGGTCGTACACATGGATCAGGCGATTCACGAGTTCCTGGACCATCTTCGGTCGGAGCGGGGATGCAGCGTCAACACCCTGCTGGCCTATCAGGCCGACTTGCGGCAGTTCGCAGACGTCATCTCCGGGGGGACGGGGAAACCGGCCTCGTTGCCCGATCTCAATGCCGCCTCGCTTGAGCTCTACCTCGCCTGGCTGACCGGGCAGGGGTATCGACCTTCCACCGTCTGCCGCAAGGTGGCCGCGATCCGCTCCTTCCTTGACTACCACGGTCGCCGTGAGAATGGTGCTGTACCAGGGCTGCTGGGCGTGTTGCGAGCGCCCCCTGTCCCGAAGCAACGCCCGCGCGTGCTGACCCGGGCCGAAGTCCAGGCCCTGCTAGGGGCGCCTTCCCGGCAGGGGCCACCGCGAAGCCTCCGGGATGCTGCCATCCTCTCTCTACTCTATGCCACCGGGATGCGGGCGACGGAGGTGGTCGGCCTAAGGATCGAGGATGTAGATCTGGCCCGTGGGCTCGTCTTCCGCCGCGCCGAGGATACGGGGGAGGATCAGGCGATACCCTTGGGAGAGGCGACGGAGCCCGTTCGGCATTATCTGCAAGAGGCCCGACCGCATCTGGCCCGTGACCCGGAAGAGCCGGCGCTGTTCCTCAACCAACGTGGCCAGCATCTCAGCCGGCAGGGCTTGTGGCTTGTCATCCGCCGCTGGGCGGCCGAGGCGGGCCTGTCGGACGAGGTTTCACCGCACACCCTGCGGCACACCCTTGCCCATCATCTCCTCGAGGCCGGCAGGACGCGCCGGCAGGTGCAGCGCTTGCTCGGCCTGAGCAGCCCGAACACGTTGGGAGATCACGACGATCGCAACCTCAGCCAGGGCAAGGAGAGCTGATGGAGCACCTGACACTACGGCAGATCGATGAGATCGCCGCTGAGCTCCGTGCCCGCACGAAGATCCGCCCAAAGGTTGGCATGATCCTGGGATCGGGCCTGGGAGATCTGGCCCAGGCGGTGTCCCAGGCCGAGATCATCCCCTCTCATGAGATCCGCGGATGGCCTGTTTCCACCGTTGAGGGCCACTCTGGCCGGCTCGTCTTCGGAGAACTGGACGGCCGGGAGGTGTTGGTGCTCCAAGGGCGGGTGCACTACTACGAAGGCTACTCAATGCCCCACGTGGGCCTCCCCGTAAGGGTCATGCAGAGGCTGGGGGCGGAAGTCCTGATTGTCACCAATGCCGCGGGTGCCGTTAATCCGGCGTACAACCCGGGCGATCTGATGCTGATTAGCGACCACATCAACCTGATCGGGATGGCGGGGCTCTCTCCCCTGCGCGGCCCGAACCTTGACGAGCTCGGGCCGCGGTTCCCGGACATGGGCCGGGCCTATGACCGGGGGCTGCAGGACCTGGCACGTCAGGCCGCGGCCGAGACTGGCATTGCCCTGAGGGAGGGGGTCTACATCTGCCTGGCGGGTCCATCCTTCGAGACGCCGGCGGATCTGCGGTTCTTGCGAGGCATCGGCGCCGATGCGGTCGGCATGTCGACCGTTCCCGAGGTAACTGTCGCGCGCCACGGAGGAATGCGGGTGCTGGGCATCTCCGGCATCAGCAACAAAGCCAACCTGGATGGTCAGACGGTCACCAGCCACGAAGAGGTCCTGAGTGCAGGACGTGAGATCGTCCCCAAGTTGACGGCGGTGATCCGGGGGGTTCTCCGCCGCCTGTAAACGCCCGTCGGATGGAAGAGACACTGGTCTTCATCGACCAGCACCAGGGCTGGATCTACTTTCTCCTGGCCATCGCCGGCCTGGCCTACCTGCGCCTGGCAGTGCGCTGGTATGCCGAGCTGCGCCGGGCCATGTTCGGCCTGGAGCGTGAGCATGCCCTGGACAGGCTGAAGCAGGTCGGTGCCATGCTGGCTCTGGTGGCCGCCGCCTCGGCGGCAACCTTCGTGGTGACGACCTTCGTCAGCCCGGCGCTTCCGGCAACAAGCGGACAGATGGCAGTGCCGACGGTCTCGCTGCTGGCGACGCCGCAGGCTCCCCTGCCGGCGACGGGTGAGGGCGCCATCAGTGCCACGCCTCTCCCCCTCGCCGAACTCGACAGCAGCGGATGCCAGAATCCGCACGCCACCGTGACCCAGCCTCGCTCTGGGGACACACTGTCGGGAGTCGTGCAGATCCTGGGCACGGCTGACATTGACAACTTCGGCTTCTACAAGCTTGAGTATCGCAGCCTGGATGGCGACTCCCCTTGGAGAGCGATCTCCGCTTGGGATCAACCCGTCACGGAAGGGACGTTGGCTGAATGGGATACCAGCTTGGTTCTGGCCGGGGACTATGCCTTCCGTCTGGTGGTGGCCGACACCGGGGGCGATGCCCCGCTACCCTGTGTCATTCCGGTGCGGATCGTGCCGACGGTGCCATGATTGCCTCGGCGATGGCCGTCTGGTAGAATGCCTTCCATGGAAGGGCTTCACATCCGCCCGGCGATCTCGAGCGACATCGCCGATTTGATCGCCCTCGACCACTCCTATAGCACCGACTATGTGTGGCAGATGGAGTTCCGCCGCGTCGCGGATGAGGTGGCAGCGACCTTCCGAGAGGTTCGGCTACCAAGGCCGATGCGGGTCACCTACCCGCGTGAGCCTCAGCGGCTGGCGGACGAGTGGACGCGACGGGCGGCGGTCCTGGTTGCGGAGTTGGCCGAGTCCTGCAAGGGCTATGCCGTCCTCCAGGAGGGTCCCGCGCCCGGGTCCTGCTGGATGACGGATCTCGTCGTTGGACCCAGGGACCGGCGCCGGGGGGTTGCCACGAAGCTGGTGGCCGCCGCATGGGAGTGGTGCCGGCAGACGGGCCCCCGGCGGCTGTTCCTGGAGATGCAGAGCAAGAACCATCCTGCCATCAAGCTCGCCCAGAAGATGGGTTTCGCGTTTTCTGGCTACAGTGACCGCTACTTCCCGAACGAGGACATCGCGCTCTTCTTCAGCCTCGACCTGGAGTAGCCCCCAGCCATTCGTATGACGCAAGCGTTGCTTGCAGCCCTGGTCGTTTTCAACCACATCCTGGATGCCGGTAACACCATTACGGCGTTCTCGCTCCTGCTGTATGGACTGACCTTCAACCTGCGCGAGCGCGTCGCCCGGACCTTCGCCCTCCTTCTAACTTGCATCACCATTGTCTATTTCACCGACGTGTTGGTCGGCTCGGCGCAGACGGCAGCCGAGCAGGAGATGTGGCTGCGTCTGCAGTGGATCGGGATCGCCTTCGTCCCAACCGCCTTCCTGCACTTCTCGGATGCCCTGCTGGCGGCTACCGGCCGGCCCTCGCGCGGCCGCCGGCGCCTCGCGATCCGCCTGAGCTACCTGGGGAGCGCAGGGGTTGCGGCGGTTGGCGCCCTGACCCCCCTCGTAGCAGGGGGCCTGGTCCTTTCCGCTCCCGCGCCGCACTTGAGCCCCGGATTGCTCTTCCCCCTCTTCTGCCTGTTCTTCCTCGTCGACCTCAGCTTCACCGGACTGAACCTGTGGCGGGCACATCAACGTTGTCTGACGAGTACCAGCCGACGCCGGATGCGTTACCTGATGGCCGGATGTGTGGCGCCGATCCCGGGCGTCTTCCCCTTCCTGATGCTCACGGGGACCGCGCCGCTGGGTTTGCCCGGTCTGTTCTGGACGGTTGTTGGGATCACCAACCTGGCGGCCGGCGCCTCCCTCATCCTGATGGCCTATGTGGTGGCCTACTATGGTGTGAGCAATCCGGACCGTGTGGTGAAAGGCCGCCTCTTCCAATGGATTCTGCGGGGGCCCGTCGTGGCCTCGACGGTGCTTGCGGTGACTGTCGTGCTCGACCACGCCAGCCGGGTGCTTGGCATGGCGGACAGCCGGGCCGTGCTCTTCGCCATGGTTGCCATCCTGCTACTGCTGCAGTACTTCATCACGCTGGTGCGGGCCCCGATCGAGAGATGGCTCTTCTATGGCGAAGACCGTCAGGATGTCAACCGGCTGCAGCTTCTCGAAGCCCGGCTGTTGACGACCGGGGACTTGCGCCAGTTCCTGGAGGCCATCCTCAATGCGGCCTGCGACATCACCGGCGCCCGATCCGCTTTTGCCGCGGCCATCGGGCCGGCTGGCCTGGATCTCGAAGTCGCTGTGGGGCCGGATGATCCGCTACGGGGTCCAGAGGAATTGGCGCCCTTGCTTTCGCCGGACCGCCGCAGGGACTTCACCGACCTGGGAAGCGTGTTCGCCTGGGAGTCCTACTGGCTTATCCCGCTGCGGACAGAAGGCAGCGGCGAGGCCATTGGGTTGCTCGGGCTGCGGGCTCGCAGTGACGAGCCGGACTTCGACGCGGAAGAGGCGGCGGCGCTGCATGGGTTGGCAGACAAAGCCGCGGTTGCCTTGACCGATCGGATGCTGCAGCGCGAGGTCTTCGCGGCGGTTGACCGACTGGTGCCCGAGGTGGAGGCCATTCAGCGCATACGGGCTGCCGCCCGGTATGGTAGTCCGGAAACGCTCGTGGCTGCCGTGGAGGAGCCTTTGTCGGCGGAGGCGGACCTGGCGTATCTTGTCCGGGATGCGCTGGCGCACTACTGGGGAGGTCCCCGCCTCAGCCAGAGCCCACTCCTTCGGTTGCGGGTCGTGCGCCAGGCGCTGGAGGAGCACAGCGGCAATCCGGTGAATGCGCTGCGGGCCATCCTGCGTAGCGCCATCGAACGGACGAGACCGGAAGGGGAACGGCGGTTCACCGCCGAGTGGGTCCTGTACAACATCCTGGAAATGAAGTTCCTCGAAGGCCGGAAGGTTCGGGATGTCGCCATGCGGTTGGCCGTCTCGGAAGCGGATCTGTACCGCAAGCAGCGAGTGGCCATCGAGGCGGTTGCGCGTGCGGTAGCCGAGATGGAACAGGAGGTGCAACTGCGTCCGGTCGACAGCCAAACGGGTACGCCAGACCGAGGTGGTGCCTCGGAATAGGGCAGGGCACGTACCGCCCCCGGCGCCTCGGCGCGGAACGCTCTAGTTACGACGCCTGAAAGGGCGCTTCGGGCGGCGACCAGTCCCCCGGGCGCCTCCAGGCAGTCCCGCTTGCACTCTGAAGGGAAAGGAGTATTCTACTCAAACAGCGTTGTTTCGTGGGAATTGGGACGACAGAGGTGGCTGAATGAGGCTTGATGACGAGGGGATAGACAGGGGGGGAGGACCCCCACCGATGGACGAATCGTGGTGGGAGGCAGTGCTCAAACAAGACGAACCGGAGGCTCAAGGTTCTCGCAGGTCGGGGGGACGCGCCAGTCAGGAGAATGAGGTTCAGGGGACACCGGAGGATTGGGCCTGGGCACGACAGTTGTATGACACCGATGACACGGTCGACCTGACGGTGATTGGATACAACCGTGGCGGCCTGCTGGTCGAGGCCCGCAACCTGCGGGGCTTCGTCCCGATATCCCACCTCCTCGGGGTCGACGCTTCCATCGACGAGACCCAGCGCAATGCCCATTTGGCGTCGATGGTCGGCACGAAGCTACATCTCAAGGTCATCGAATACGATCCGGAGCGAGGCCGGATCGTATTCTCTCAACGGGCAGCCCTTGCCGGTCCAGGCCGTCGAGCCGAACTCCTGTCCTCTTTGAAGTCGGGTGATCGTGTGCAGGGCAAGGTCACGAATGTCACGCGGTTTGGCGCTTTCGTTGACCTTGGTGGGGTGGAAGGGCTCATTCATGTCTCCGAACTCTCCTGGAGCCGGGTCCGGCATCCCTGTGACGTTGTAGGCTGCGGCCAGGATGTCGAGGTTCAGGTGCTGTCCGTTGATCGCGAGCTCGGGCGGGTTGCGCTGAGCCTCAAGAAGCTGCTCCCCGATCCATGGGAGACGGTGGAACAGCGTTTCCAGCTCGGGCAGATTGTGGAAGGTGTGGTCACCAACGTCGTGAAGTTCGGTGCCTTCGTTTGCGTCGACGAGGGCCTCGAAGGTCTGATTCACATCTCTGAGTTGGGCGACGGAAGCTTCCTGCATCCGCGCAGCGTTGTGAAGGAAGAGGAGCGAGTCCGAGCGCGTATCATCCACATCGACGGTCCGTCCCGGCGACTAGGCCTGAGCTTGCGCGAGGTTCCGCAGCAAGTCCAGGCGCACGGGGATGTGACCGAAGAGTCGCAGGTGGTACCCTAGTTGTCGATAGTCGAACGCGGAGGACCGGGGCCGGGCGCCCTTAATCCGCGCCCGGCCTTCGTATTGGCGGGTGGGGATCGATGACGGGAATGGAACCTGGTAGGCGCGCCAAGATCCGTGAAGAGGCTTCCTCTCAACCCCGGGTCGACCGGTGGCTTGGGGTCTTCGGAAGGCTCCTCGGATATGCCGATGACCTGGCAGCGATCCTATTTGCCGCGGGGGCCCTGATCACGCTTCTGGGACTGACCGGGATCAGCCGAGGCGGTCTGGTCGACCCGTGGGCGACGCTCCTGCTGCGGTGGCTCGGCTGGGGCGCAGGGCTGGTGCCGCTGACGCTGGCACTGGCATCGTTGGCCTTTGTCGTGCGGCGGACAGGGCGCCCGGTGACCGTGCCATGGGACCGGGTGATCGCCCTGGAAGTGGTGGCGGCTGCGGCGCTGGCGTTGCTCTCGGTCATCGACGGCACGTCGCTGCCGCGGGCAGAGCAAGGCTACGCAGGGGGGCTGGTGGGATGGGGCCTAGCCAGGCTGCTGGGCGATCTGCTGGGCTCCTTCGGCCGGGCCGTCTTGCTCCTGGGTGCTTTGGCCGGAAGCCTGTACTACGCGCTGCGGTTAAGGACATTCTTCGGTGTGAGCCGGCCTGCGGGGGCTGGGGAGGCGGGGCGGCCCTCGCTGGGGGAGACGGCCACCTTGCCAGGAACCTCAGCCGGGACCCCAGAGGCAGCGGCCGCGCCGCCCAAAGCCACCCGTCGGCTGCCGCCCGAGTTCCGCAAGAACTTCCGCCTTTCCCCTCAGCCGGTCGAGAAGAGGGTGCCACCGGAGCGACGGGACGAGCGGCTTCCCCCCCTGGATGTCTTCGATAGGGGCGAGAGCCCGACGATCACCTCCCGAGAGATCAACCTGGCAGCCGGCCTGATCGAGAAGACATTGGCCGAGTTCGGTCTGCCCGTACGGGTAGTGGACTTCCGCACCGGCCCCGCGGTCACCCAGTTCGCCGTCGAGCCTGGCTATCTTGAGCACCCGGGCCCGGAGGGTGAGTTGCGGCGGCAGAAAGTGCGCGTCTCGCAGATCTCGGCGCTGGCGAGCGATCTGGCACTGGCCCTTTCGGCGCCATCCTTGCGCATCGAGGCCCCGGTGCCCGGTCAGTCCTACGTCGGCATCGAGGTGCCCAACCGCCGCTCGGCGCTCGTCCGCCTGCGGCCGATCCTGGAAACCGAAGCATTTCAGTCAGTCGGGTCGCCGCTGGCGATCGCCCTGGGGCGCGACGTGGCCGGGGCGCCCATCGTCGCCGATCTGATATCGATGCCACACCTGCTGGTCGCAGGCACCACTGGCTCAGGCAAGTCGGTCTGTCTGACGGCGCTCACGGCGTGCCTGATCGCCAACAACACTCCCGACGATCTGCGGTTGGTGCTCATCGACCCCAAGATGGTCGAACTGGTGCGCTTCAACGGCCTGCCCCACCTTCTTGGCAAGGTGGAGACAAACCTGGAACGCATTGTCGGCGTTCTCCGCTGGTGCACGGCCGAGATGGATCGCCGCTACCGCTTGCTGGAGGCAGCCAAGGCCCGCGACATCGAGGTCTACAACCGGAAGGCCCGTCGCCGCAGGGACGTCGAGCGGCTGCCACGTATTGTCGTCATGCTGGATGAGTTGGCGGATCTGATGATGATGGCGCCGGATCAGACCGAGAGGACCCTGGTGCGCCTGGCGCAGATGGCGCGGGCCACCGGCTTGCACCTCGTCGTGGCCACGCAGCGTCCCAGCACCGACATCGTCACCGGGCTGATCAAGGCCAACTTCCCGGCCCGCATCTCCTTTTCCGTCGCCTCCAATGTGGACTCGCGTGTGATCCTGGACACGACGGGGGCCGAGACGCTCCTCGGCCGGGGCGACATGCTCTTCCTCTCGCCTGAGGCTGGGTCTCCGGTCCGAGTGCAGGGAGCTTACGTCAGTGATGTCGAGATCGAGCGCCTCGTCGAGTATTGGCGGCAGCAGGGCAGCGAGGAAGTGGCCGCCGCCCCGGCGGTCCCGCGAGCTCCTTGGGAGGACATGCTGAGCCGTCAGCGGGAGCTGGATGAGGAAGACGAAGTCCTCCAGAGAGCCATCGAGCTGGTGAAACGGACCGGCCATGCCAGCGCCTCGATGCTCCAACGGCGGTTGCGGCTGGGCTACCCGCGAGCCGCCCGCCTGATGGACGAGTTGGAGGCAATGGGTTTGATCGGAAGGGCTCAGTCTGGGGGCCGGACCCGCGAAGTCCTGGTCGAGGGGGATGACGACGACGGGGGCGAAGATTCCGAGACCTTTGAGGACGAAGCCTGAGACGAAAACCGCGCAAGGGCTACTGAGAACGGGTTGTCGAAACCCTGTGGAGGCGATAGACGGTTGGGTCCGGCGCTGGAATGCCGGGATTCGGCGGGCGCAACCTTGACGCCAGCCATGCGGGGCGTTAGCATACCTCATCACTGTGGTCGCCAAGGGGAGATAGAATGCGGGTCGATGAGCGGGCACGAAGTACGAGACTGACATTGACCGACCTCATGCGTGCTTGGTTCAAGTTCGTGCTCGACCCGATCGGCGGTTTTCTGAACCGTCTGGGCCTGATGCCAAACACGGTCACCCTGATCGGCCTGGCGGGAACACTAGTGGCCAGCATCCTTCTGGCCAGGGGCAACTTCCTCGTTGGCGGAATTCTGGTGTTTGCCATGGGGCCGATCGACGCCCTGGACGGGACGATGGCTCGCCTGCGAGGCGAGGCTACGGAATTTGGTGCCTTCGTCGACTCGGTCACTGATCGCTACGCTGAGCTTCTCATCTTCGGTGGGCTGCTCGTCTACTTCCTCGGGCAAGGGGACATTCTGGCGGCGACACTGGTGTTCGCGGCTGCAGCCGGATCGGTGCTGGTCTCGTACGTGAAAGCCCGGGCGGAAGGGCTCCATTTCGAAGCGAAGCTCGGCCTTCTGACAAGGATGGAACGCTACCTGGTCATCGTGCCGAGCCTGATCCTGGGCTATCCCAAAGTCGGCCTGTGGATCATCGCCATCCTGGCCAATCTCACCGCACTGCAGCGAATCCTGCATGTTCGACGACAGGCCCGCAGCGGCAAAGGAAATCCTTGATGTCATTCGATTCGTACGGAATTCACCTCGGACCCCTCTACGTCCGCTACTACGGCATGATCATCATGGCTGGGGCGGTGGCGGCGACCTACGTGGCTCGCTGGATGCTCCGCAAGACGGACAAGGATCCGGAGCTGGTCTGGGACGGCCTGCTGTGGGCGCTGGTGTTTGGGGTCATCGGGGCGCGCCTCTACCACATCTTCACCCCCTCCCGGAGCCTCCTCGAACTGGGCTATTCCACACGCTACTACCTCACCCATCCGCTCGATATTCTCTTCACCTGGCGCGGCGGGCTGGGCATGCCGGGGGCGTTGGTGGGCGGGGTGTTCGGTCTGTACCTGTTCGCCCGTCGGGCCAAGATCAGTCTGTCTTTGATCCTGGATGCCGCCGCTCCGGGCGTAGCCCTGGCCCAGGCGATCGGCCGATGGGGCAACTTCATCAACCAGGAGCTCTATGGCCCTCCCACAACCGTCCCGTGGGGGATCTACATCCGCCCCGAGAACCGGCTGGCCGGATACCAATCCTTCGAGCGTTTTCACCCCCTCTTCCTGTATGAGTCCCTGTGGAACCTGGCGAGCGCGGTCTTCCTGATCTGGCTCTGGCGCAAGTTCGGCCAGCGGCTGAAATCGGGAGACCTGTTTCTTGTCTACCTGGTCACCTATCCGGTCGGCCGCTTTCTGCTCGAGTTTCTCCGGCTGGACTACGTCCCGCTCTACGGGATCAACCTCAACCAGGCGGTCATGGCCGCGACTGCGTTGGCCAGCGGCATTGCCCTATTCCTGCGTCATCGCACCAGACAGCCGCTCCCCGAGGGATCGGGCAACTGAACGGGAGCGGAACATGATC
>CAZEMA010000060.1:0-1440 GCA_964513155.1 uncultured Anaerolineaceae bacterium | reverse complement strand
TCCCTGGACCCGGAACGCCAGGCGCGGGCGCGCCAGTACGCTCGTTTGCGGCGCCGCCTCTGGGCAACCGAGCTCGTTGTCGGCGCGGCCTACCTCGGTCTGTGGGTCTGGCTGGGCTGGGCGACGGCAATCGACCAGGCCCTCGCCGCTGCGCACGCCGGCGGCTTGCTCCCCGTTCCCCTTCCTTGGTGGGTCCACCTGCTCCTGGTGGCCGCGGCCTTGGGCGTACCCTGGTTCCTTCTCAGCCTCCCCTTGGACTACTTCGCCGGCTTTGTCCTCCCCCATCGCTATGACCTATCGACGCAATCGTTGGCAGGCTGGCTGAGCGACCTGGCCAAGGAGATGCTGCTCTCCGCCGGCCTCGGCGGGCCGCTGTTGCTCGGCCTGTACCTGGCCATCCGCCTGTCGCCGGCAACCTGGTGGATCTGGGCAGCTGGCGGTGAGGTTCTCGTCATGACGGCGCTGACGGTCCTGTCACCTGTCCTGCTGATGCCCTTCTTCTACAAGTTCAAGCCGATCGGCGAGGAGCACGCAAACCTGCGTGAGCGCCTTCTGGCACTGGCCGAGAGGGCTGGGCAGAAGGTCGAGGGCGTGTACGCGTTCGACATGAGCCGGCGCACTCGAGCGGCCAACGCAGCCCTGACCGGTCTGGGTGCGACCCGCCGCGTCATCCTGGGCGATACGCTCCTGGCCGAGTTCACCCCGGACGAGATCGAGACCGTTCTTGCCCATGAGCTGGGCCACCATGCACATCGCGACATCCCGCTCACTCTGGGGGTCCAGGGCATCCTGAGCCTGGGTTTGTTCTGCCTGGCCTCCGTTGGGCTTCGTCTCTACGCCATCCGCAGTGCCCTGCCCTCCCTGGCCGACCCGACCGGCCTACCCATCCTCGCCCTAAGCCTGGGAGTCCTGAGCATGATCGGCATGCCGCTTGGCAACGCCTTCTCCCGCTGGCGGGAGTCGATGGCCGACGACTTCGCCCTGCGCATGACGGGCAGGCCGGAGGCCTTCGCCAGCGCCATGACCCGCCTCGCCAATCAGAACCTCGCCGAGATCGACCCCGAACGCTGGGTTGTCCTCCTGCTGAACTCTCACCCTCCCCTGAAATCCCGCATCCAGAAGGCTCGAAACTACGCCTCCCGCGCCTAACGGGCTGCTGAAGAAGGCCACCGCAAGAGAAGAAGCAGGCATATGGGGGGATGTGGGCGAAGCCCACATCCCCCCATATGCCAATTCATCTCCTTCAGGGTTGGCGTTTTCAGCATGCTCCTAGTGCGATAGCCGGCGACACCGTTCCTCATCCGTCCGGCGTCTCTCCGAGCGGCTGCTCAGGCAGAGGGGCCTACGTTGCCAGACAGATCACAGCGCCGGTGCGGGAGGGAGCGAGGGGAGCAGGCATCGGTGCCTAGCGTCGCGTTTCGCAAGTTCGCAGAAGAACCT
>CAZEMA010000059.1:0-14758 GCA_964513155.1 uncultured Anaerolineaceae bacterium | reverse complement strand
ACCCACGACCCGCCGCTTACGAAGCGGCTGCTCTGCCGGCTGAGCTACGTTGGCGTCGGGGGGATTATACCAGCCGCTTGAGGGCCTTGGCAAGAATGGCCGCGGGAGTCATAATGCCGACATGCGCATTGCCATGATCTCGTACCACACCTGTCCGCTGGCGACGCTGGGCGGGAAAGACACCGGGGGGATGAACGTCTACGTTCGCGATCTGGCGCGCGAGCTGGGCCGAAAGGGGATCGGAGTCGATGTCTACACCCGGTCGCAGGACGAGCATGTGCCCCACGTGCTTCACGACTTGGGCTACGGCAACCGGATCGTGCACGTCCCGGCTGGGCCGGAGACGCCAGTCGCCAAGGATCATCTCATCGACTACCTGGCCGACTTCGTCCAGGGCGTGCGCAACTTCGCCGAATCGAAGAACCTCACCTACGACATCATCCATGCCCATTATTGGCTCTCGGGGTTGGCGGGGCTTGATCTGCGCGAGGGGTGGAATCTGCCGCTGGTGCAGATGTTCCATACCCTGGGGGAGATGAAGAACCGTGTGGCGCGCAGTGAGGAGGAGCGAGCCTCGCCTCTCCGCATCGACTCGGAGCGGCAACTGCTCCAGAAGGCGGATCGAATCGTGGCCGCCACCCAGGCCGAGGTGGCGCAATTCCAGTGGATCTACAAGACGGATACGCAGCGGGTGGTGGTCATCCCGCCGGGCGTCGACACCACCCGCTTCTACCCTATCCCCAAGGATGAGGCCCGGGAGTTCGTGGGCGTCGGCTGCGGCGACCGGATGCTGCTCTTCGTCGGTCGCATCGAACCTCTCAAGGGGATCGATTCGCTCATCGAAGGCATGGCCATCCTGCAGAAGCAGGGTCTGCTGAAGGAGCGCTCTGTCTGCCTTGTGATCATCGGTGGGGACCCGGAGCTCAGCGCGGAGCAGATCACGGCGGAGATGAGCCGCCTCCAAGGGCTGCGCACCTCCCTGGACATCCGGGACATGGTTGCCTTCCTGGGACGGCAAGATCAGGATACGCTGCAGTATTACTACTCGGCGGCAGAGGCCGTGGTCGTGCCCTCTCACTACGAGTCGTTCGGGCTGGTCGCCCTGGAGGCAATGGCCTGCGGGACGCCGGTCATCGCCTCAGAAACCGGTGGACTGGTCTTTCTGGTGCGGGACGGGGAGACTGGCTTCCACGTGCCGGTTGGGGACTCCGCTGCACTCGCCGAGCGCATCGGCTTGTTGCTCCGCGACGATCAGCTGAGGCAGAGGCTGGGGAAGAGCGCCTTCCAGCACGCGCAACGGTACGCCTGGCCGATTATCGTCGAGCAAGTCCTGGCGATGTACGGTGCGCTTCAGCCCTCGGTGGCCTGATCGATCTCCCCACGCTCTCGATGAAAGGTGGTTGAGGTGCCTCATCCCTCTCCAGCGGCCGTCGCGCCTCCGGCGGGGGCGGAAGCCCGCCTGTCCGTGGCCAGGAACCTGTGGGTGGCGACCGTCCGTCCTGACGGACGGCCGCACCTCGTCCCGGTCTGGTTCGTCTACGAGGCCAGCACGCTCTACTTCTACATCCAGCCCGAGAGCGTCAAGGCCCGCAACCTGCGCCAGAACCGTAGACTGGTTGTTGCTCTCGAGGATGGGACGCATCCACTCATCTGCGAGGCGGAAGCCGCCTTGCGGGATGGGCGTCCTCAGGATCCCATCGCCCAGGCTTTCCTGCGCAAGTATGAGTGGGACCTCGGCACGGAGGAGGTGTACACGCTGCTTGTGGAAGCCACTCCCAAGAAGTGGCTCGCCTGGTAGGCTTGCGATTGCCCCAGGGTCCTTTTAGCGGACCGCCCTAGCGAAAGCTAGCTGTAAGGCCGCCTGGCCCGTCCCCTGCCGTATACTGTTCTGAGAGACCCAAGAAGGGGGTGTATCCGCCCCGGAGTTTTCGGGGTGCGGAGGCGTCGGCGCCTGCGGTGGCTCCAAGGGCGCGGACTGGTGGCGGGTTATGAGTGACCTGGCAGGACGGAGCATCGGGCCCTATCGTCTGGTCGAGCGTATCGGCCAGGGCGGCATGGCCGCGGTCTACAAGGCGGTGGATACCCGCGACGACCGTGTGCTGGCCGTCAAGATCCTAACGGCAATGGCAGCGGCGGAGCCCGAGCTCGTCCAGCGGTTCCTGCGCGAGGCCAAGCTCCTGACCCGGCTGCGGCACCCCAACATCGTGCCGGTAGAGGACTTCGGGGAAGCCGACGGGCACATGTACCTCGTCATGCCCCTTTACACCGCGGGCGGCCTGAATGACCGCCTGGAACACGGGGCGATGACGCCGCAGGAAGGCAGCCAGCTAATTGCCCAGGTATCGAGCGCGCTTGAATACGCTCACAACCAGGGGATCGTGCACCGGGACATCAAGCCCTCCAACATCCTTCTCGACGATCAGGGGAACGCCCTCCTCTCGGACTTCGGGCTTGCCCGTGTTGCAGACGCTTCCGTGAGCCTGACGGGCTCCTCCATTCTGGGCACGCCTGCGTACATCGCGCCGGAGCAGGTGCGCGGAGACGCCATCGATCCGAGGACGGATCAGTACTCGCTGGGCATCGTCCTCTATCAGCTGACGACGGGGAGGCTGCCATTCGAGTCGGACTCGCCCATGGCGATCCTGCTCAAGCATGTCAATGAGCCTCTGCCAAGGCCGCGGTCTGTCGCTCCGAGCATCCCGGAGTCAGTCGAACAAGTCATCTTGAAGGCAACGGCCAAGGATCCCAAGGACCGTTTTACCTCGGTGGCTGAGATGAACGACGCCTTCCGGGCAGCGCTTGAACACGCCCTTCATCCGGAGAAGGGCGCCGCGCCGCAGATTCGCCTCGGGCCATCGAGCACGCTCGTCCAGCCGGTGCCAGTCTCGAGGTCAGCGCCGCCTGCCTCCAGGCGTCGGCTGCTTGCAGGCGGGATTGCGGCCCTTCTCGCTCTGGTGGTCCTGGCGTTCCCCACGGCTGTGGTCGATCTCCTCACGGGCGCCTCGGGGCGGGCGGAAGGCAGCAGCTCGACGATCGTCATTGAGTCGGGGCCGCAGCTCACGGCGATGGCCCGCACCCTCCAGGCGCTGGCGACCGAAATCGTGGCGGCCCGCTCAGACTCGCTGGGCCCCGGGGAGGTCCAGACCGCTGTCGCCCAGACAATGGCCGCGCTGGTCTCCTCCCAGACTTCGATCCCGGCAACCTCCGTTACCCCGGCCGGGACCACGGCGGCCACGCCTACGCCCTCGGGCTCACCGCGCGCGACGGGGACGCGCCGCTCGCCGACAAGCACGTCTCAGCCAACCCGGACAGGTGCCGGTGGCCAAAGTCTGACGCCGACCCCGACACCCACTCAGAGCCGAACGCCCACCCCAAGCAGCACCGCCTCCGCGACGCCGACAGGCCCGGGAAGCCTGACGCCGACCCCGTCACGCACGCCCTCCCTCACGCCAACCCGGGAACCGAGGCTGACCACCGCCCCCACGTGGACACCCGCCGCAAACGAAACCTCTGTTCCCACGCCCGCTCCGACCGAGACCTCGACCACGAGCGTAACCACTGGGGGAGGCGGAGGGGGCGGCGGAGACATCACTCCCTAGCTCGTGAGTTTAGATCCCTCTGGGGCGATCACAACAAGCGGGAAAGCTCAGCGCCCGGGCTGGAAGCTGGCCGAATCGGCGGTCTGGATGGCCGCCTCCCAGTCTCCGCTAGGTACGGCGGAGGATCGGTGGACTCGCACGCCGAGAGTGCCCGCCAGAAGGCATGTTCAACCAGGAGGCTCTTCAACCTGAGCAGGGGCCGACGCTTCCTTCCCTGGATTGCGGGGCCGAAGCTTCTCTGCGATGAGGAGGTAGAATCAGGCCGTGAGGATGCACGGGCTCGCCGGAAGTGGTCCTGGCATCAGCGCGAATCTCGAACGTGTTGTCGATGATGGGTGGCCGTCGATTAGGCGGGCAGCGGGGCAGGCTGATCGCGGGCAGTGTTGTCCGTCAGGTCCGCCGATCGTGACTGTTGAGGAGCGCGGGAGGGATGGAGGCCATGCAGAAGAGGCGGCTTGGAAGGACAGGACACGAGAGCAGCGTGGTGGTCTTTGGGGCCGCGGCGCTAGGGGAAGTCACACAAGCCGAGGCCGAGGGTGCGCTGGACTTGGCGATTGCGAAGGGTGTGAATCACATTGACGTTGCCCCCTCTTACGGAGAGGCCGAACTGCGGCTTGGGCCCTGGCTCGCCAACCATCGGGGCGACTTCTTCATTGGCTGCAAGACGATGGAACGCTCACGGCAAGGAGCTTGGGAGGAATTGCAGCGATCACTCCAGAGGCTTGGCCTCCAATCCCTTGACCTGTACCAACTGCACGCCGTGCGCGAGATGGAGGAGCTCGATGAGGCCCTGCGGCCGGGCGGCGCCATCGAGGCCCTGATCGAAGCTCGGGAGAAGGGTCTGGTCCGGTGGCTCGGAATCACCGGGCACGGCTACCACGCGCCCGCAGTCCACGCCTCGGCCCTGGAGAGGTTCGACTTCGATACGGTGATGACTCCGCTCAACTTCATCCTGTGGGCTGACACCACCTTCCGGTCCAACGCCGAGCGTCTACTGGGGCTTGCGGCTGACAGGGACGTGGGCGTGATGGCGATCAAGGCTCTCACCAAGGCACCTTGGGGCGATCGACCGCAGACCTACCAGACCTGGTATGAGCCCTTCGACGAGCCCGATCCGGTGGAGCGCAGTGTCCGCTTCGCCCTCTCGCAGCGCGTGGCCGCCTTCACCAGCCCGGGCGACGTGCGATTGCTGCCCATGGTTCTCGCGGCGGCCGGGAGCTTCCGGCCGATGACGGCTGAGGAGCAGCAGAGCCTGATGGCTACCGCGGGGGCGTACCCCTCTCTCTTCCCTCCGAAGAAGTCAGGGGCCGTACCGGATTGACGGGCCGCGAGAAGCACCAGAGGTCGGGCCAGATTGCTGCGGGATGCGATCGTGGGATCAGCCCTCGAATGGCCGTCGGAGGTATACGCCGATGGTCTTGCCGAGCGCACCGGTATACGCGCGTTCGAGCTCGTCGGCAGGATCGCCTATGCCGATATCCTCTCCTTAGACGGTCCACCCCGGGCGGCGGCCTGCCCAGCTCCGTCGGTCTTCCGTTCCACCCAGCGCGTCGCGCCGCCGCAGCGGCAATTGGCCCGAGAAGGATGGGGGATTTGTCTGGAGGGGGCTACGGGCAGGTAAGGAGGTTGCCGTTGGCGTCGATGAAGGGGCGTGCCCCCGACATGATCTCGACGACACCCGTTGCCATAATACAGGTTCCGGCGCTGACTTCCGGGTGAGAGGTCAGCCTGTCGACGATGTATAGGGTCCCGAGCTCCTCGGTAAAGAGCGCCACAAAAGGCAGCTCCCCTGTCACAAACCGGCGCTTGACCTGCCCATAGGCGCAAAGCGTCTGGCCTGCATCCTCCAGCGTGATCTGATCCCACAGTAGGCAGGACGGCTGGGTCGGTGTCTCTGTCACGGCGTCTGCAGCCGCTTGTCGGCTCGTCGGGCTGGGCGGCAGCGTAGGCAGAGGCGTGGCAGCGGGCCTGGTGGGGGTGTTGCCGCCAATCCACGGGAAGGCGGGGATCGAAATGGGAGTGCCGAAGCCGGCGGCCTGCAGCCCGAGAATGGCGACGATCGCCACGAGGACGATCGCGGCGAATGCAACCAGGTAGTCGACGGGGCTTCTGGACTCGGCGCGCCGGGATGGGGCGGCGGATGGGGGAGGGGGCGGTGGCGGGCCAAGAACCGGGTTGCTGATCCCCATGGGTGTCTGGCCCACGCTTGAAGTGGCGCTCGGCTCAGGGCGGGGCCGTGGAGTCCAGAGCGAGGCCGAAGGAGGGTTGGCCACGAACGGGCCTGAGTCATCCTCCTGCTCGGAGAACTGGCCGGACCACTGCGGTTCTGCGGATTGATCCCAGTCTGTGGCCTCTCCCAGCGGCTCGGCGGGAATCCGGTCATCCACAAAGGGCTTCGAAGGGATCGTCTTGCGCGCGGGGGCGCGGAGCTCCTCGTCCGGGGAAAGCTGATCGCCCTCGAGCTCGGGAGGCGTCATACTCACCCTGAGGGTTTCGGGCGTGCCCCTCCGGGGTCCTTCTGCAACTGGGCGTCGGGTGAATCCTGCCTCTCCCTGCCCTTCGTCAGAGGAGCGTAGCTCCCGGAGGGCACGGGTGGCTTTCCTCAAGGTGTTCGCAGCGGAGGTGGATCTTTCCTGGAGGATCTCGTCCAGCGGCCGGTCGAGGCCAAGGCTGTAGCCGAGCCGCACGAGCAGCTGTCTGGCCGGGCTTGGTTTCTCTTCCGGCTCCTCGAGGATCTCATCCGCGGGGAGCACCTCGCGAGGGTCCCAGGGGCGGACAACATCCGGGGCCGGAGGCTCGGGTTCCTCTTCCCGCGGCAAGTCAGCGACCGGCTCTGGCTCCTCGACGACCTCGTCGCGAGAGAGCGATCGCCACACGCTGCCCGGGGAATCCCAGGGGAGGGAAACGCCCGAAGGCTCGCTGTCCTCGAACGGTTGCTCTGGCGCCGGCTCCACAGTCAGCCTTTCCTCGCCGACCTCGCCGAGAAAGGCCGGGGGCGGGGGCGCCTCCTGGGGTTCCCAGGAGCGGGGACTGCCCGAAGGCGACGTCTCCTCGGGTGTCCTCTTGAAGAAGGAGCCTGTGGCCGACGTCTCCCCCATGGTGAAGTCGTCGATGAAGGGAGGTGTCTTGAGTCTCTCCTCGGGGGGCCAGGGCCGGGAGATGCCCGGTGGCGGCGCCTCCTCAGGCGCTCTCTCCGGAACCACCCGGCGGGGAAGGTCCTTCTGGCAATAGGGGCAGATCAGTGTGCCGCGGGGGACCCACTCGGCGCAGTAGGGGCAACGCCTCCTGCCGGCCAGGCTTGCGCTGGGAGGCAGGTCCGCGTGACAGTGCCGGCAGTAGACGGCCTCGTCCTGGATGGGTTTGGAGCAGAAGTCGCATGTTCTCATGGGCATCCAGGGACTGTATGGCTGAATCCCAAGTCTAATGTACAACAGCCCGTACCCGGATACCAGGGGCCCCGTGGTACTCCAGGCCTGGATAGACCAGGCAGATACAGATGCGCGGCTATCGGTCGGGATGAACCAACCCTGACGAAGGATTGCGGGAAGCGGCTCCGGAGCAGTACGGGAGCTGGCGAATGCCGGCTGGCGGGCGAGACTGAGCGCCAGAGCGCAGGGGGGCGGGAACCCGACGTGGCTGGGGGGTCTTTGCCCGGCGAGTTCTGTCAGTGGGAAAGGAGGAACCAGATCCGTCCGGCGCATCCAGAGGGACGCCCGGCCAGCGCCCCAAAGGAACCCCCCGCCCATTTGGCCCCTTTCACTAGATGACGCATCAGGCACCTCCGATGGCGTGCTCCTCATGTGGCGGATCAGCAGGTGACTTCATGCCATGTACTTGCTTTCGCCCGTCCGCTCAGGCTCGGGGCAAGACCCTTTCTGCGTCCTGCCGGACGGGCATGTGCCCGCCGATCGGCTAAGGATCGTCCCTCGTCAGGGAGACTGCTACCCCCTGCGCCGCGGCGGGGGAGGCTTCGGGCGCGGTCTGTCTGAGAAGCCGGAAGGAAAGGGCTAGGGCGATGGCCTGAATCGCGGCCCCCGTCCAGAACGGGAGGGTGCTGTGGATGTCGAAGGCGATCCCGCCCCACAGCGGGCCGGCAACGCGGCCCAAGCTCATGAACGAGTTCTCCAGACCCATGGCGACACCTTGCCCGGTACGGGCGCGCTGCGAGATCAGCGAAGCGACACTCGGACGGAGCAGCGCGTTGCCAGCGTTGAAGAGGGCTGCCATGACGAGCATCTGCCACAAGACGGGCGCCAGGGCGAGCCCGGTCAACCCGGCCACACTGACCACCAGCCCCGCCTGAAGCACCCGCTCCTCGCCGATCCGGCGTGTGAGTGGTCCGATGACCAACCCTTGTTGCAGGACGGACAGGATCCCGATCAGCCCCATGACCATTCCCACCTGGGAAGGGCCCATGAGAAAGCGATCTCTGCCGAATAGTCCGAGCACCGACTCCAGGTTGGCCAGCGCGAATGCCAGCAGGAAAGACGTGGTGAAGAGAAAGCCCATTGGGCCGTGCAACGCGTCGGCGATCAGGACAAGGCGGGACGGACCCTGGCTGGGACCGTCATGGCGCTTGTCGGCCGGAAGGGATTCCGGCAGGAAGGCCAAGACAAAGGGAACGGTGATGGCGGCAAAGATCGCGCTCGCCATGAAGGGGAGGGAAAGATTGAGCCTGGTGCCGGTGACAGAGTCCACGGAGATCTGCATCAGCCGGGCCAACCAGCCGGGCAATCGGGCGTTCATCTCGGTGAGTGGTCCGCCGACCAGCGGGCCGAAGATCATTCCGAGGCCCATGGCCGCGCCCATCAAGCCCATGCCTCCGGAGCGGTCGTCGGGGGTGGTCGTGTCAGCGATGAAGGCGAGGGCCGTGGGCAGGGTGGCGGAGGAGAGGATGCCCGCGAGAGCGCGGAAGAGAAAGAGCTGGATCAGGCTTTGCGACAGGCCCATGAGGACGAACGAGACGGCAAAGCCAGTGACGCCGATCAGGAGCACAGGCTTGCGGCCGATGCGGTCAGACAGCCTACCCCAAACGGGCGCAAAGAGGAACTGCATCACCGAGTAGATCGCCATCAGGAAACCCAGAGCACGGCCTGAGGCGCCGAAATGGGTGACGTAGAATGGCATGATTGGGACGATAATGCCAAAGCCAAGCATGGCGACGACGAGGGAGACAAAGAGGATCAGGACGGGACCGCGCCTACCGCTCACAGGCATCGACCTCGGTGGCAGGGGCAAGATGGCAACTCTGCTCGCAAGCGGAGCGATTCTAACACCCTCGGCCAAGAGGACTTCTTCGGCGCTATGGCCAGAAGACTCCCGGGATTCTGGTGGGAACCTTGTGGCCCCACAGACCGTCTTGTGATTGGGCTCAGGGCGAAGGCACTGAGGCTTGTTGCGTGGGGCTTCGGCCTCAAGGTCACCCCGTCTCGGTTCCGTGAGGATGAGGCTAGTTGTTGAGGAGGAGAGCCATGATAGGAGCTGCCCGTTCTCGTTCCGCAACGGCCGTCTCGATTCTGGCGCTGGTGAGCCTCATGGCCAGTGGCTGCGCGCCCCGATCCGCGGAAGCGGGGTTCATCCGGTCAGACATCCCTCGGGACACGGCCCCGCGAGTCCCGGAGGGCGACATGGGGGAGCTGGTTGCGGGCAACACCGCCTTCGCCTGGGATCTGTATCAGGCGCTGAGGTCGCAGCCGGGCAACCTGTTCTACTCGCCCTACAGCATCTCGATCGCGTTGGCCATGACCTACGCTGGCGCGCGAGGCGTGACCGAAGAGGAAATGGCCAGGGTGCTTCACTACACCTTGCCGCAGGATCGCCTGCACCCGGCGTTCAACGCGCTGGCGCTCGAGCTGGCGCAGCGTGCGGCTACGGCCGAGGGGGATGACGCTTTCCGGCTGCACATCGCCGATTCCCTTTGGGGGCAGCAGGGTTACTCGTTTCTGCCGGAGTTCCTGGATGTCCTGGCCCGCAACTATGACGCCGGGCTGCAGCCAATGGACTTCGCCGCGGCAAGTGAGGAGGCCCGCCAAGTCATCAACCGATGGGTGAGCGAGCAGACCGAGGGGCGGATCGAGGATCTGATCCCTCAGGGGGCTCTGACACCGCAGACCATCCTCGTTCTGGCCAATGCCGTCTACTTCAACGCGGCCTGGGCACGACCGTTCGACGAGGCGGACACCCGACCCGGCAACTTCCATCTGCTGGATGACAGTGTGGTCCAAGTGCCGATGATGTCGCAGGAGGCACTATTCCGCTACGCATTGCTGGAAGGGCTGCAGGCTGTTGAGTTGCCATACGTCGGCAACGAGGTCGCGATGGTCATCCTGCTTCCAGACGAAGGCCAGTTTGAGGAATTCGAGGCCGGCCTTTCAGCCGGACGATTGGCGGAGATCCTTCAGGCGTTGCAGCCTGGAATGGTTGAGCTGACGATGCCGAAGTTCGAGTACCGGACGGAGTACAGCCTGGCGGATGTCCTGGCGGGGATGGGCATGCCGAGCGCGTTCTCGGGCGCCGATTTCTCCGGGATGGACGGCGCGGGCGGCCTGTTCATCAGCGAGATCTTCCACAAGGCCTTCATCTCCGTCGACGAGGCCCGGACGGAGGCCGCCGCGGCGACCGGCATCATCGCCCCTGTGGCGATCATGGAGGGTCCGGGCCCCATCACTGTCGACCACCCCTTCGTCTTCGTGTTGCGCGACATCCCCACTGGATCGATCCTGTTCGTCGGGCGAGTGCTCGACCCGGCCGGGTGAGGTGGGGGGACTTAGCCAGGCTGGAGGGGAGTGCGGCGGTCCAACCGCCTCTGCCTGGGGAATCGTCGCTTGAGGCGCCGGTGGCCTCGGCGCGCAGGCCTATCCGGCGGGAGGGGCTGAGCTAGCCCGTAGTCCTTCGTCGGCCATTGTAGGGCCGGCCCCAATGGTGTCTGCCTGTGCTAGACTCCTCTGGTGGCACCTGTTCTACATACAACGGAGGCAGAAGATGGAATTCTCGAAGCTAATCGAAGCTCGGTATAGTTGCCGGGCCTACCGGGCGGATCCGGTCGATGAGGGAATCGTGGCGGCCGCGGTCGAGGCGGCGAGGCTGGCGCCAACGGCAGCCAACCGGCAACCCTTCCAGCTGATCATCATTCGCACCCAAGGGCGCGAGGAGGAACTGCGCCGTATCTATGATCGGGAGTGGTTTGTCCAGGCGCCGCTGGTCATCTGTGCCTGCGGCCTGCCAAGCGAAGGCTGGGTCCGTAAGGATGGCACCAACTACGTCCATGTGGACGTGGCCATCGCCATGGACCACCTGATCCTGGCCGCGGCCGACCATGGCCTGGGGACCTGCTGGATTGCAGCTTTCGATGTGGCGGCAGCCCGGGAGGTGCTTGACCTACCGGAGGAAGTCGAGCCGGTGGCGTTCACGCCGCTCGGGTATCCGGCGGACGAGCCGAGGGCCAAGGTGCGCAAGCCCGCCGCGGAGTTGGTGCGCTACGACCGATGGTAGAGCGCCGGGTGGGCGGCGTGCACCGCTACGTTACCGACATGTAGAACGGCGGCGTAGAATGGTCGCTGCTCATCGCCTGGCCGGGGGTAATGGGCAGAGGCGGGGGAGTGGCAACAAGAGGGTTCCCCACCGGCTCCCAGTCGCCGGCCGCGACCTCTGGCCGCTCGTCCCATGACCAGGGGGGTGACGAAAAGGCGCTGCTTCCTTCGAAAGGATCCGGATAGGTCGTGGTTGAGGTTTCGCCCCAACCACGACCTATCCGGATCCTCTTCTCCAGGCAAGGCGGTTTCCCATCGCCCCCTATAGCTCTCGCGGTTCCGGGATAGGCACCAGGAGCAGGGGCAAGTGCGACCTGGCAGAGACCTTGGGTGTGACGCTGCCGGCCCAGATGGCATCCACACCATGCCGACCGTGGGTGCCCATCACGATCAGGTCCGCCTCTGCTCGCCGGGCAGCCTTGACGATCACTGCCGACGGGTCGCCGCGGCGGACTTCCACTGTGGCCTGCAGACCTTGCGCCCGGAGTGCCTCTTCGTGCTGCCGGATATGGTCATCCGCCCCCTCCGCTTCGAGCTCCAAAAGCGTGCTCATGGCGCCAGGGGCGAGCCTGCCCGGGGCAGCTTGATCCCAGGCGAGGGTTGAGAGCGTGGGGACGACGACGAGGAGATGGAGCGCCGCCTGTAGGGCCCGCGCCAACTCTGCCGCCGGCTGCAGCGCCTCGTCATGGGTCGACGAGCCTTCCAGCGCCACCAGCAGCCGCCGGCAGGCGAACGAGCCGGGCCGGCGGGAGGCGGCAGGCGGGATGAGCAGGACGGGGATGGCGCCCTGGGCCACGACTTGCTGGGCGATGCTCCCGACGAGCAGTCCCCGCAGGCCGCCCCGGCCATGGGTGCACATAACGACCAGGTCGGGAGCGAGCTCCTGGTCATGGTCGACGATGCTGCGGGCCACGTCGCCGACCTCTGCGCTGTGGACGTGGCACTCAACGACGATACCGGAGGCGAAGGCGCGGCGGACGACCTCTTCGAGGTAGGCGAGAGCCTCATCCGGGTTCGTGAGGTGGGCATCCCCGTGCACGGCGCGGGGAGGGTCTTTCTCGACGATGTGAAGAAGGGTGACGGAGGCCTGCAGTCCCTGGGCCAGCGAGGCGGCCACGGGTAGCGCAGCTTCGGCAAGTTTCGAACCGTCGAGGGGGACCAGGAGGTGTTTGAACATCGGTTCACCTGCCGAAAAGCGTCTGGTAGAGCAGATAGAGATTCAGGCTAACGATCAAGGCCGAGGCCAGCCAGGCCAGCACGCTGGTCAGGGCGCGGTTGACGAGCGGTCCCATCAGCTTGCGGTCGCGGGTGAACAAGACGAGCGGGATGATGGCGAAGGGAAGGCCGAAGGAGAGCACGACCTGGCTGATCACCAGCGTGCGGGTTGGGTCCAGGCCGATGGCGATGACAATGAGCGAGGGCGCCATCGTCACCAGCCGGCGGATCCAGCTGGGGATATGGCGCTCGAGGAAGCCCTGCATGATCGTCTGCCCGGCGAGCGTTCCCACGGAGGCGGACGACAGGCCGGAGGCAAGCAGGGAGATGGCGAAGACCCAGGAGGCGGCCGGACCGAGAAGAGGTTCGAGCGTCTGATGGGCCTCCTGGATCGATCCGACGTGGTGGAGCCCGCCGACGAAGAAAGTCGAGGCGGCCATGATGAGCATGGCGGCGTTGACCAGGCCGGCCAGTCCCATGGCGATCAGCACGTCGATGATCTCGTAGTTGAGCAGGCGACGGAGTTGGGCCGGTTTGCGGACGACGACGCGGCCTTGGGTGAGGGAGGAGTGGAGAAAGATGGCGTGTGGCATGACGGTCGCGCCGAGGATTCCCGCCGCAAGGAGAACGCTTTCCGACCCGGAGAACTGCGGCACGACGGCGTGGTAGAAGACGGTTCTCCATTCGGGGCGGTCAAGGATGGTCTCGATCAGGTAGCACACCGCGACCACGGCGATCATGCCGGTGATCACGGCCTCCAGCGGGCGGAAGCCGTAGCGTTCCAATCCGAGGATGAGGAAGGTGGCGATCGCGGTCAGGATGCCCGCTGCCCACAGGGGAATGCCGAAAAGCAGATTGAAACCGAGGGCCGCGCCGAGAAACTCGGCCAGGTCGGTGGCCATGGCGACGAGTTCCATCAGCACCCACATCCCATACACGACGGGCCTGGAGAAGCGGAGGCGGCACTGCTCCGCCAGATTGTTGCCGGTGGCAATCCCCAGCTTGGCGGCAAGCGTCTGGATGAGCATGGCCATGAGATTGCTGCCGACGATCACCCACAGCAAGAGATAGCCGAATTGGGCGCCGCCCTGGATGTTGGTGGCGAAGTTCCCTGGATCCATGTAGGCGACGCTGGCGATGAACGCCGGCCCAAGGAAGGGGAGGAGGCGCGCCAGGCCGCCCTTCTGACTGCGGCCAGAGAGCACATCCTTGGCGGCACGGACGGTCCCGGCGTCGCCGGTGCGCCGCCTGTTCTCTTGGGTGGGAGGAGGGTCCTTGGCCTGGTCCTTGCCCCTTCGTGCCGGTGGCATGCTGACTCCTGGGGGCCTCAGAGGCGATCTCTTGATGGGGCGTCGCGGGCTGAAAGGCAATCCTAGCCGGAGCGGAAAGCCTCCCGCACTAGGTCCTCGCGCAGGTATCCGCCGGTAACCCCATCCACGGCATAGCGATAGACGGCTGCGCTGTAGATTCCGTGGAGAGTCGAGTTGACGAGCCCGACGGCCACGATCCAGAGCACCATCAACGCAACAGCGGCGACTCCGAGGGCGAGGCTCTGCAGGTAGTAGGCCAGGAAGAAGCCGGGCGCCAGAATAGCCAGGCTGCCGAGGAATCCTGCCAGCCCGAAGATGGCACCCATGCCGAAGTTGCCCACAATCTGCTCACCCCACGTCTTTTTGAGGTACGCGGCGCTGCGCTTGACCGCTTCGATGGGACCAACGTTTTCGGTCACCAGGACGGGGACGACGAGGAAGGTGGCCAAGCTCCAGGCCATCCCAATCATCGAGGCGACAAACCCGCCCAGGAGGCTACCGCGTCTGCCGCCGTGTCTGCCCCTGGCTCTGGAACCAGAGCCCATTTGGACGAGGAGGGAAACGACGGTGTTGATCAACGCGTACCCAAGAATGGGCCCGATGTGCTCAAAGGCGATGCGAACCCCGTCCCTGACCGTTGGGTCGCCGCCGCGAAGCCGGATCAGCGCTGCGCCGACAAGGGCCGCATTGGAGAAGAGGATGACGGAGTACTGTGCCAGGTAGAAGAGGAAGAGGAGGATGAGGCCGAAGATCTCGAGGTTCGGCACTTTGCCGGCCACCAGGTTGTCGAGCAGGCCTGCCAGGAGGGAGGGTACGGCGAAGGTGGCCACGACGAGCAGGACGCCGATGGACGAGAGGATGGGGAAAAGGATGAGCTCCTTGTCAGCCCGCAGAACCGCGGCGCAGGCTTTGATCAGCTGCCACCCATTGGTGAGACGCTGCAGCATGAGGCGCCTCCGAGAGCCCGGAATTCGCCACATTATCCCCGCCCGGCCCAAGGCAGTCAAGTTGACAGGAGGCCAAGGAGACATGCCGCTGCAGGCGCGGGGAGGTAGCTCGGCCACTTCGGGGTTGCACCGGGCCACCATCGGCGGTAAGATTGCGG
>CAZEMA010000058.1:0-15118 GCA_964513155.1 uncultured Anaerolineaceae bacterium | reverse complement strand
GGCAGGCTGCCGACGCGATATCGCGCCGGCTGGGTTGGCAGTAGCGCCCGGGTCGCTCAAGGAACCCCTCTCCCGCACTCCCTGGGATCTACTCCTAGCTCAGCCCAGCCTTCAACCTTGGCCATCTTCGGTCAACGGGCCTGGTCTCACCCGTGCGTCCACGGTAGGTGAGGCGGCGGCGAAGGTGCGTGTCTCGCCAGACGAAACAAGTTGACATCAGCCGAGACGATGTTATACTCGATCGTGATCCCATTGTGAGCGCACAGGAAGTCAGCGCCTGGCGCCCCCGCGATCCTTCTGAGGAGGAGGCCCATGAAGAAGTCCGCTGTCCTGCTGCTTGCCCTACTGATCGTTCTGGCTCCAGCCTGCGCCGCAGCCCCGACGGAGACCGAACCGGCGGAAGTCCCGACGGCTGAGGCGCCGACGGCGACGACCGCACCGGAAGAGCCGGCCGAGAGGCCCATTCTCGCTGTCGTCCTGCCGGCGATCGACAATCCACTCATGCTCGAGTTCCAAAGCGCCTTCACCGAGACGTTTGGTGCGGACTACGACGTCCAGGTGGCCAGCGCGGAGGGGAACGCCATCACCCAGGCGACACAGGTGGAGAACTACACCGCAATGGGCGCCGAGTTCATGTTTGTGATGGCGGTGGAAGCGAGCAGCCTGGTCCCGTCCATGATCGCGGCCCGCGAGGCTGGCGTGACCATCCTGACAGCGGGCGGAGATCCTGGTGACCCGGATGCCTATGATGCCGTCATGATGATGAACCAGTTCTTCTCGGGCGAGTACGCAGCCCTGATGGCCAAGCAGTGGGTTGACGCAACCTACCCTGATGCCGCGCCCGGGTCCATCGAGACCGCGATCTTTGTGTCAACCCTCAATCCCCCGGCCGTGGAACGCTCCGCCGGTCTCCAAATGATCTCCGAGCCTTACCTGAAGGATGCAACCGGCGCCTACATTGACGCGACCGGCACGCCTATCTCCGACGCGGACGGCAACTACCTGTCCGGGTATTCCGAGGCCGATCGAGTCGAGAATCCCGCCTACTGCCCGGCCGTAGACGTTGTCCAGGTCGTTCAGGCCGAAATGTTCCAGGCCGGCCAGACGGCGATGCAGAACGTCCTGACCACCAATCCTGATGTGCGGTTGGTTCTTGCCTATGCCGGCGACGGTGGCATGGGCGCATCGCAGGCCATCATGGACGAGTACGCCAAGGGCCCCGGCCTCAGCGTCATCGACGACCTGAGCCAGGTGGCGGTCTTCGGCGTCGGCATGCTGGGTGCGGAGGGTCCGGCGGTCGCCGACTCCTCCATGGGCAACGGCGTCTTCCGCGGCACAGTCCGGTTCGGAGGCGACCTGATTGGCAGGACCATGCAGTATGCCGGGATCATGCTCGGAGGCGGTGACTATCCCAAGATCATCTGGGACGCGCTTGACCTGGTGACGGCTGTCGATGGTACGCTGATGGCTCAGCCCGTACCGGACGGCATCCTGGTCCTGACGGTACCGACCGCCGAGCCACAGGAGCTGATCCTGCCAGGTCCCCCTCCTGGATGATCGAGCTCCCTCAGACGGAGTCTGCAGCTCACGAGTTGAACCGGTTCGAGTCGGGCTAGAGGTGGGCTGGGGGAGAACCCCTGGGATGGGCTTCCCCAGCCCGCTCTCGTTCCTTAGATCTGAGCGCGCGGGGAGCGGAGGGCTCCGGTCCGGCGGCGCGGATGTTGCGGAGATTCCATGGTTGGCCTAGGATGAGGCGGGTACGTCGCCAGGCAAGGGGTTCCGATGGAAGCAGAACACATTGTCGAGATGAGGGGAATCTCCAAGAGCTTCGGCGGGGTCCAGGCCCTGTCCAAAGTCGACCTTGAGCTTCGCCGGGGCGAGATCATGGGGATCGTCGGCGACAACGGGGCCGGCAAGTCGACCCTGATGAAGGTCCTGGCTGGGGCGCATCTCCCGGACGAGGGTGAGATCTACGTAGACGGACAGCGAGCGGATATCAAGACCCCTCAAGATGCCTTCCGCCTGGGAATAGGGATGATCTACCAGGAACTCGCGCTCTTCAACAACCTCGATGTGGCGCGCAACATCTACGTCGGTAGAGATCTCGCCCGCGGGCCCTTTCACGCCTTCCTTGACAAGCGGCGCATGTATGAGAAGGCTGAACAGCTGATCCGCGAGTTGCGTGTGGACATCAAGTCGCCCAAGCTCAACGTCGCCCGCATGTCGGGCGGGCAACGCCAGATGGTGGCCTGTGCCCGCGCCATTGCCTTCGAGTCCAAGATCCTCATCATGGATGAACCGACGGCGGCGCTCGGCGTGACCGAGGCCAACAAGCTCCTGGCCTTGATCCGCCATCTGAAGGGAATGGGGATCTCTATCCTCCTCATCACCCAACGAATCCCGGACATCCTGTCGATCGCAGACCGGGTGTTTGTGCTCA
Source organism: uncultured Anaerolineaceae bacterium (assembly GCA_964513155.1). Lineage (GTDB taxonomy): Bacteria > Chloroflexota > Anaerolineae > Anaerolineales > E44-bin32 > DATEAV01. The sequence goes on along the minus strand of CAZEMA010000058.1, from coordinate 12,678 downwards.
AGGGCGGGCGCCGGCAGGATATCCTCGAAGTCGGCCAGGTGACCCTGGATGACGTTGTCACACTGATCGTCAAGGGGAAGGCGCAAGGCGTGAATGGACTGCCGGAGATGGAGTTCCGTTCCTTTGGATAGCGCATCCATTGGCGCGTGACGGCTCGACCGTCCCTGGAATCGAGGGCTCATTACGCCCCTGCCAGGAGGCCAAGACTGACGAAACGAGTGCGAGACCGTGCAGTCGTTGGTCGCACAACGTGAAGGGAGTCCGTCACAGTGGCGGTGTTCGAGCCGAAAGCAATGGCGGGCCATTCCGTTCATGGCCCGCCGTGACACGGTGTGAAGAGGGCTCATGACCAAGCTTGATCTGAGCGGCCTGAGGAAGTACGCGGTGATGTTCGTGGTGCTCGGGCTCATGCTGTTCTTCTCGTTGGCCAGTCCATACTTCCTTACGGCGCGGAACCTGATCAATCTCATCACCCAGAATACCTACTTCATCATCGTCGCCGTCGGATTGGCGTTCGTGATGATCAGCGGTGGGATTGACCTCTCGGTCGGGTACCAGATGTCCCTGGTCGGCGTCGTGACGGCGATGATGATGGTCGTCCACCACCTGCCGGTGTGGCTGGCGGTGGCTGCCGGACTGCTACTCGGAACCCTGCTAGGCCTTGTCAACGGTCTGGTTGTCACCAGCATCCGTATCTTCCCCCTGATCGCGACACTGGCCACGGCCGCCGTGTTCCAGGGGATCTCCTATCTGGCCACACAAGCGCAGACCTACCGCGGCTACCCGGAAAGCTTCCAGGCTCTGACCAGAGGCAAGGTGTTTGGGGTGCCCGTCGATGTCCTGCTCGCACTGGCCGTTGTCGTCCTGGCAACAATCGTCTTCAACGAGATGGTCTATGGGTCCCAGCTGAAGGCCCTTGGCGGGAACGAGGAAGGCTCCCGGTTGGCAGGCATCAACATCCGCAGGATGAGGATCTCCAGCTACACCCTGTGCGGTTTCCTCACGGCCGTGGGCACCATGGTCATGATCTCCAAGTCCAATACGACTAACTCATCCTTTGGTCCCGGGACGGAGTTCATCTGCCTGACCGCGGCGATCGTTGGCGGCATCAGCTTCATGGGCGGCGAAGGAAGCATCCCATCCCTCGTCGCCGGAGTGTTCGCGCTGGCCATTATTGGCAACGGGATGCAGCTGGCGGGCTGGGGAACGTACGCTCAGTTCATCGTCCGCGGCCTCATCCTCCTGGGAGCTGTGGCGTTTGACGAGTATCAGAAGAGGCCCCGAAGGGCCAGGCTTAAGGGTCCGAAGGATATGACGGGACAGCCGGCACGCCCCCGCTGACAGGCGCAGCCACGGAGAGCTTGACGATATGAATGTCCCCGGAAGGCCTATGCCGCCGTTCGGAGGGCCCATCCCGCTGGCGGATATCTCGCGCATCCAGCGCAAATGGTTGGACCTCTCCTATGCCCGCACCTCGCCGGCGCAGAAGCTAGATATCTATCTGCCGGCGAACGGGGACGGGCCCTTCCCCGTGGAGCTGCATATCCACGGCGGCGCTTTCGCCACGGGCGACAAGCGCGATATCCCGCTGGAGCCTTTCCTGGGCGGATTGAAGCGAGGTTACGCTGTGGTCAGTGTCAACTACCGGCTGAGCGGGGAGGCCATCTTCCCGGCCGGCCTCCAGGACCTAAAGGCCTCGGTCTGTTGGCTCCGGGCGAACTGCGACGAGTACCTCCTGGATCCCGACAGGATCGCCGCCTGCGGCGGCTCCTCCGGGGGCAACTGTTCCGCGATGCTCTGCCTCACGGCCAACATCCCCGGGTTGGATGACCTCAAGCTCGGGCATCCCGAGCTTCCCTGCCGTGTGCAGGCCGCCGTCGATTGGTTTGGCCCAACGGACTTCCTCAAGATGGATGAGCAACTGGCCGAGAGCGGCCTAGGGCCGTGTGACCACAACCAGGCGGATTCCCCGGAATCCCGGTACCTCGGCGCGCGGATCACGGAGATTCCGGAGAAGGTGCGGCAGGCAAACCCGATCACGTACGTCCGCGCCAACATGCCCCCGATCCTGATCCAGCACGGGCGCCTGGACTCCATGGTGCCGGTGCAGCAGTCCATCATCTTTGCACAGGAACTCGAGCGCGTGGCCCCGGACCGGTATGAGTTCGACATTCTCGAGAACGCCGGGCATGGCGACCCGTTGTTTGAGACAGATGACAACATGACCAGGGTCTTTGATTTCCTTGACAAGCACCTGCGTCAGGCCAGAGAAGGATAGCGTCCCATCCTTTGGCGAATGCCCCGCTGGTTGCCCGGCAGGCATCGAGTTCATCGAAGACGTCCGTGTGCCGGAGTGCAAGACCGGGCACGGGCTGCGCGCCAGCCAGCTGTATCCCTGGCGCACAGCGGACGAGCCTCGGCCGACAACGGCGAAACCTGGTGCGGCCCCTTCTCTGGTTAGGATGAGACACTCAGCTCGACCATACTAAGGCTTGATCTCCGTTGGCGGCCGCGCTAACCCGGGGGAGGGGAGCCCAGGATGAATGATGGAGGGGAGTCCAATCCGGAGTCACACTACGCGATGCAGCAGCCGCACCCTCCCGCTGACGTGGCCCATATCCAGCGCAAGTACCTGGACGTCCCCTATGCGACTCTGTCCCCCGCACAGAAGCTCGATGTCTACCTGCCAGACAGTGGGACGGGTCCGTTCCCGGTCATCGTCTCGATCCACGGTGGGGCATTCATGGGCTGCGATAAGTCCGACGCCCAGGTCGTTCCCATGCTCAAGGGACTGGAAAGAGGCTATGCCGTTGTGGCGGTCAACTACAGGCTGAGCTGGCAGGCGAGATTCCCCGCGTTGGTGCAAGATGCCAAGGCTGCCGTCCGATGGATTCGAGCGAACGCGCCCCGCTATGGCTTCGATCCGGATCGCATTGCCGCCTGGGGTGGGTCGGCGGGAGGCTACCTCTCGGCGATGCTAGGGACTTCGGCTGGGGTGGCCGAGCTTGAGGATCTGGCTCTGGGGAACCCGACCCAGCCGAGTGCCGTACAGGCCGTGGTGGCCTGGTTCGCCCCGACAGACTTCCTAAAGATGGACGCTCAGCTTGTTGAGGCCGGGTTGCCGCCCACGCCGGGGATGAGGCACGACGAAGCGAATTCCCCCGAGTCCTTGTTGCTTGGGGAGCAGATCACGAGAGTCCCCGAGCTCGTGAAGGCTGCCAATCCGGAGACGTACATCTCACCGAAGGCCCCGCCCTTCTTCCTTCAGCACGGAAGGAAGGACGCCACGGTGCCTGTCCAGCAGTCTATGGGGTTCGCGCAGAAGCTGCGGCGGGCTATCGGGCCGGACAAGGTTCTACTGGAAGTGATCGCGGACGCAGAGCATGCAGACGTGCGGTTTGAGACTCCCGAGAACGTGACCAAGGTGCTTGACTTCCTCGACCAGCACCTGAGGCGGTCCCCCTGAGGATATCAGTTCTTCCGATCACCACGAGCGGTTGCCTAGGATGACCAGGAGGGACCTGCATGCGGCGCCGGGCCGAGCCGCATCCTGGCCGTCGCGCCCAGGGTCGCAGCCGCCAAGATTCCCTCGGCCGGCGTAGATCCGCCCCTTGTTCGTTCTCGTATGGCCAGGCAAGGGAGTGGAGGGCAACTCCGCCAGGAGTGTGCCTGCCCGCGCAATGCCGAGACAACCACCTCACCGAGTCGACGGTGAGGCCGGCCACTCCAGGTGGACACCCAACTCACCGGCCACCTGCCCGAGTTCCCGGAGCAGGCTTTCGGGAACGGGAATGCCGTGCTGCAGCCGCTCCTGCTTGTTGAGCCACTCGATCTCACCAGGCAGGTAGATGCGTTCGCACGTGGAGGCGCGCGGCGAGTTGCGGATCTCCGCGATGAGCGACTGGATGTCGCGCTCGAAATCCTTTGGATCGGCAAACGCGGCGATATCCAGGGCCTGGACGGCAAACCCTGCAGAGACTTTGCTGCCCGAGTCGTGAACGGAGGGAATGTGGGGACCGAAGTCGGAGCCGGTCAGCACTCCGGCCAGGATGTCCACCACCAGGGCGAGCCCATACCCTTTCGGCCCCCCGATCGGGAGCAACGTCCCCTTCATCGCCGCAGAGGGATCCTCCGTCGGGAGACCTTTCGTGTCCAGGGCCCATCCCAACGGGATGGGCTTGCCCGTGCTGGCCGCCAGGCGTATCTTGCCCCTCGCCACGACTGACGAGGCCATGTCCAGGACGATGTCCACATCTCCACCCGTGGGAACGGCCACGCAGATCGGGTTGCTGCCAAGCACGGGGATCGTTCCGCCCCAGGGGGCCATGCTGGGGGCGGCATTGGCTGATACCATGCCGATCATCTTGTGGGGTAGGGCCATCATCGCGTAGTAGGCGGCAATGCCAAAGTGGCCGGCATTCCGAACCCCGACGAAGCCGGTTCCGTACTGTCCTGCTCTGGCGATCGCCTCGCTCATAGCGCGTACGCCCGCGACCTGGCCGAAGCCGTGCTGCGCATCCATCAGGACCGAGGCCCCGCGCTCTCGCAGGATGCGGACGTCTGTTGCCGCCGTCATGGTCCCCGCCTGCACCCTGTGGATGTAGGCAGGCATGCGGAGCACGCCATGGGATTCGATCCCGCGCAGGTCTGCTTCGACGACGATGGCGGAGATCTGCCCAGCCTGGTCCCTGGGCACTCCTGCCTTCTGCAATAGCCGTTGGCAGGCGTGCATAAGCTCCGGGGCAGGGATTCGCGCGCTTTGTTCAGACATGCCTGAGCTTCTCCTCATGCTGTGCGACCTGCACACATGGCCAGGATCGTTGATCTTCAGCTGCGCCGGAGGCTATCGGGTCCTCCCGCGTAGTCTCACTCTGCCACTTCGGCCCCCGCATCTTCGGAACCGAAGGCTGTTCCAATGGCTTGCCTCCGCCGCAAGGCGCGCCACGCCATGCAGCGGGCGCCCTACGTGTCGGCCGTCGTCACGGGACGTCGGCGATGATCATGGCGCCTGCTGGCGCAAGGCCCATCGCGACCAGGCAATCGAGCATGAAGGAGACCAGTCGATCTGCGGGGACACACAGAACTTGATCCGCGATGGTCAGGACTCCGGCGTGGACGCTCGCCCCGGGAGGATCTTCCCTGGGTTGAGGATGTCCATGGGATCGAGCGCCTGCTTGATGCGGCGTTGGACCTCAATCGACAGCGGGCCGAGAGCGCGCTCCAGATAGGGTTTCTTGAGGACCCCAACGCCGTGCTCCCCGGACAGAGTCCCCCCCAGGGCGAGGGAGGCTTCGAAGATCTCCCCGACCATCCTCTCGACCTTCGCCCACTGCTCCGGGTCGCGCCGATCGAAAAGGATATTGGGATGGAGGTTCCCATCGCCTGCATGCCCAAAGATCACGATGGGTAGCCCGTGTTTGGCACTGATGCCGCGCAGGCGCCGGATGACCTCGGGGATCGCGCTGCGGGGGACCGTGATGTCCTCCCCGAGCTTGTTGGGGGCCTTGCGCGCCAGGGAGGGAGAGACCGATCGCCGGGCCTCCCACAGTCTCTTGCGCTCGGCCTCATCGGCCGCAATCGTCACAGACCTGGCGCCATGCTCCCGGAAGACACGGGCAGACTCCTGTATCTCGCGCACAACGGTCTGTTCGTCCGCGCCATCGGTCTCAACCAGGAACAGGGCCTCGATGTCCGTCGATAGCCCGAGATGCGTGGCCTGCTCGACACAGGCGATGGCGGACTGGTCCATCAACTCCAGGGAGGCGGGAAGGATGCCGGCTCTGAGGATGGCATTTACACTGCTGGAGGCATCCTCCAGGGAGGTGAACTCGACCAGGGCTGTGCGGGTGAATCGGGGTCTGGCCACCAGGCGCAGCAGGGCTTCGGTGATCAGACCCAGGGTGCCTTCGGATCCGGTGAAGAAGGCATTGAGGTCGTACCCGGTGACGTCCTTGATCGGTTTGCCGCCGGTGTGCAGAATGCGGCCGTCTGCCAAGACGACCGTCAGGCCCAGGACGTAGTCCCCGGTGACGCCGTATTTCAGGCAGCGCGGCCCTCCCGCGTTGCAGGCGATGTTGCCACCGATCGTCGAGTGACGGTTGCTGGATGGATCCGGTGGGTAGAAGAGGTCGTGCCTCTCCACCTCAGCCTGCAGCTCAGCCGTGATCACGCCAGCCTCGGCCCGGACCGTTGCATTGAGCGTGTCGATCTCGAGGATCCTGTTCATCCGGGTCAGGCAGACGACGATCCCGCCGGAGGGAATGGGGATGGAGCCGGCGGCCAGCCCCGAGCCCATGCCGCGAGGGATCAGAGGCACCCCCATGTCCGCCGCGATCCTGACGACCTGGCTCACCTGTTCGGTCGTGCGCGGCAGGACGACGACCTGCGGACGCCCTTCGGCGAACGTCCCATCGTAGCTGTAGACGGCCAAATCCTCCGGCGATTGGAGCACACTGTCTTTCCCGAGTTCCTTGACCAGGCGAAGGGGCAGATTCTCAGTCACGGGAATCCTCATAGGCTTCGTCCAAGAGCGTGACCGGATGGACGACGCGGATGGGCAGGCGCCGCCGGCGGATGCCCGTGTTCAGCTGCATCTGGCATCCCGGGCAGCCCGAGGCGACGACGGCCGCGCCCGTCCCGGCCAGATTGTCAAGTTTTCGCTCCATGATCCCGAGGGAGGTCTTGTAGTGGGTTATCAGCTGGCTTCCGGCGGAGCCGCAACACCAGTCTGCCTCGGGGAGTTCAACGAATTCAAGCCCGTCGATCGACGCAAGGAGTGAGCGGGGCTGCTCCCAGACGCCTTGCGCCCTGCGCAGATGGCAGGGATCGTGATAGGTTGCCCGCACCTGGAGGCGCCCCCGAGGTTTCTCCAAAGGGATGTCCGCCAGGAACTCGCTCACGTCGCGAACGCGGCTGCTGAAGGCGGCGGCGCGGGCAGCCCACTCGTCATCCGCGGAGAGCAGGGAGGCATAGCCGCGCAACGTGGAGCCGCACGTCGCGCAGTCCGTGACGATCACATCCAGGGCGTAAGGCTCGAACGCGGCGATATTCTGCCGTGCCTGGGCGCGGACCAGATCCGGGCGGCCATACCCGGCAGCCGGCATGCCGCAACACACGACCTCGGGGGGTGTGATTACGGTGCAGCCATTGCGCGCCAGAACGCGAACCGCCGCGGCGCTCTCTTCGGCAAACAGCAGACTCTGCGCGCAGCCCAGGAAGAAGCCCACGCGGTAGCGAACCTGCGTGCGCGCCTCGGTCTGCCGAGGAAGGACCTGGCGCAACGGGCGCTGGGGCAACCGCGGCAACATGGCTTCCAGGTCGCGCAATCGCCCAGGCAGCAAGCTCGTCAGCCCCAGAGCGTACGTGAGACGGCGAATGCCCAGTTTCTGATAGAGGCGGATCGGAAGCGTGGCGAGTTCCATTCGCCCCGGATGCGGGAGCAGACCCTCGAAAAGAGGCCGCTTCCAGGCGGAGGGGTGGAGCTGCTCCTGCACCTGCCGCATCGAGAGGGCCAATTCGGCCGGACGGATGCCGACCGGGCAGATATCGTTGCAGGCCATGCACGCCATGCAGGAGTACATCTGCTCGATGAGATTGCTGCTGAGCTGGAGCTCCCCTTCCAGCCCCTTGCGCGCCAGAGCCACTCGTCCACGAGGGGAGGTCGTCTCGGTGAGGTGCTCGCGATACGTCGGGCATACCGAAAGGCACAGCCCGCAGCGGATGCAATTCAAGTAGGTTGTCTCGGCGGGTTTCTCGACCACGGTCACCATGTCCCAGAGTAGGATACCAACCAGCCTGCGGCTGCCACGAGGCTACGCCAAGTATACCCTCGAGAATGCCATCCTCGTGGCCCGAATCAGAGCGAGCCTGAGAGGGGAGGGTAGGCGCAGCGCGTGCGTCAGGTCCGCGTTCTTCGTCGAACTGTTGCGACTGTCCGCAGGCACGCCTGGCTCACGGCGAAGGCGGTGGACACTGGGGCCTGAAGGCGAATGTGATCCATCGCTTTCCGTGGTCAGCGGGCTGGCGCCTGCACGACAGGCAGGGTGAGGAGGGCGTGTGGCACGACAAGGACCTCACAATCGTCGCCCACGTGCTTCGCCGCAAGGGCGAGCGCCTCCTCGACCGTGGCAGCCGGGATCATCTTGCAGGCGGCGACGAGATCCGGGCACTCGCTCCCCACGATGACGACGCGCGCCTGCTCCAGGACCTTGGCCAGGACGAAGGCACGTTGCTGGCCTGGCGGGTACCCGTTGCGGCGGGCATCCTCGAGGACCGATTGCACGTCGGGTGCACCCCGCATGGCGGTCAGGAATCGCTGCTCGCCGACCCCCGCACCGGCCCCCTCCTCGCAGCGGGCCGGGATGATGAGGAACCCGCCGGGTTTGACGACCGGGGTGGGCGCAAAGAACAGGTAGGTGGGCGCACGACTGGCCTGGTAGAGGTTGCTGTCCTTGGGAGACCCCGCTCCGCCGATGACGATGTCAAAGGGATGGGGAATCGGCACCTCATAGACGGTGCGGGCGAAGCTGACAAGATCCTGGAAGGCGGCCTCAGGTTCGCCGGCGGTCAGCCGAAGGACATGGTGGTCATCGTCCAGGACGGCGTTGAGGATGAATCGCAGGCCGGCGCGCCGAGCCGCCTCCCTGATGGCCTGATGGAAGGGGTTGCCCTCGATGCGGCCAAGCCGGGTGCCCGGGTGATCGACGAAGGCTGGCCCGTGGGTGAACGCGATCAGGTCTTCGCCCGCAGCCCCGACCGCCACCGTCTTGCCCCCGCCGGAATAGCCTGCGTACTGATGGGGCTCGACGATCCCTGTAGCCATGAGCAGATCGGCCTCGACGGCGGCGCGGTGCACCTTGACCGGCACCCCGCCCGGCGCGACTCCCAGGTCCACCAGGACGGCCGGGTTTTGCGGCTCGTTGTCGATGACACGGTAGCGGGCTGCCACCTCGGCGCCCAGTTTGGTGCGCTTCTCCTGGGGAGTTGAGGGTCGATGCATGCCCACGCCGCACAGAAGCGTGATGTCCTCGTCCCTCACCCCTCCCCTTTCCAGTTCGGCGAGCAGGTGCGGGACCAAGAGGTGATCGGGGCAGGCGCGCGTGGCGTCGGTGAAGACGATACAGACTCGTTGACCAGGCCGGGCCAGGTCCTGGATCGGGGCGCTGCCCACAGGGTGGGCAAGCGCCTGGCGAATGGCCCCATCCACGTCAAGGAGGGGCGATGTCGGCTTCGAAGTCACGACCGTGGGGCGCATCCCGGGAGGAAGGGTGAAGTCAACGGTCGAGTTGCCGTAGGGAACCCGAAGCCCTCTGCGCTGCTCGGGGGTGGATGGAGGTGCGTGCGGTTCTGGTTTCATACAATGAGGTGGCGTTTCACGCTGAGAATAGTATCGGCGACAGCATCCGTCAAGTCCCTGAACACTGCCCAGGACTGTCTCGTTGACAGGCGGGCTCCCCACCGGTGACGTCTGGCGATTGACAGGGGAGCGCAACCCGTGTACACTGAAATACGAAACCGAATTTCATCTGGTGAGACAGAATCCGCCAGGGCCTTCCTCCCCGGAGATGCCTGCGTGTCCGAGCCCGTACGTGCCGTAGAGAGAGCGCTGGACATCCTGCTGTGCTTCACGGAAGACGAGCCAGATCTCTCCCTGACGCAGATCGCGGAGCGAGTAGGGATTCACAAGAGCACCGTCCACAGGCTGCTGGCCACGCTCGAGAGCAGGCGATTCGTCAATCGGAACGAAGCCACCGGATTGTACCACCTCGGTCTTCGGTTCATCGAGATGGCCTCGCTGGTCCTCAAGGATGTCGACCTTCAGCGATGGGCCCGGCCGTACCTGCAGCACCTGGCCGAGGAATCTGGCGAGACGGTCGATCTGGCGGTTCTGGATGGCACGCACGTCGTCTACCTGGAGGTGATTGAAAGCCCGCAACGCGTCAAGATCGCCGCCGCCGTGGGGCAACGTCTCCCGGCCCCGTGCACCGCCTCCGGCAAGGTCTTCATGGCATTCCTGCCCGATGACCACGTGGCGGCGATCATCGACGCTGGCTTCACCAGGCACACCGAGCAGACCCTGGTCTCGCCGAAAGACCTGCATGAGGACCTGCGGCGCACGCGCCAGCGGGGCTTCGCGATCTCAGAGCAAGAGTATGAGAAGGACATCAATGCCATCGCCGCGCCGATTCTGAATGGCAGCGGATACCCTGTGGCCGCCATTGCCGTGGTGGGGCCCTCCTACCGCCTCCCTCAAGAGCGGATGGAGCAAATCGGTAAGCTGGTCCTTGAAACCACCAAGGCCATCACCCATGATGTGGGCGTGACGGCAATATCCGAGATCGTCTCCAGGACGGTAACTCCGGCCGGGATTCGGCCGAGGCAGACGAGAAGGTGATCAATGAGCCGACCGCCATTTGTTCGTGCCGCTGACGTCGAAGGCGAGCATCGGGATCCGCCGCGTGTCTCCAAGCTCCTGCTGGCACCCAAGTCCGGCGGGGTAACGAACGTGTCCATGGGGATGAACATCACGGAAGTGGGAAGTATGATCCCGGACCATGTCCACGAGGACTCCGAGGAGGTGCTGTTCCTGATCAGTGGACACGCCAGGATCGTCATTGATGGAGAAGGGGAATGGGAGATCGGGCCTGAGACCGCCTTCTACTCCCCCGTAGGCAAGAAGCACCGCGTCGAGAACATCGGCGATGAGCCGCTGAGACTGGTCTGGGTATATTGCCCGCCTCTGCCAGCGCACCGCCGCTGATTCGCAAATCCTAGCTGCAAGAGGAGTCACCAGATGTTCGAAGAGACCCGTGCGTACTTGAAGAAGATTGGCATGCCGACGGGAGACCTATTTGACATGCCGACCTCGGCGGCCCGCTTTCCGGACGGCGCTGCCTACCGGATCGAGGTCCCCACGGTGAACACGGCCGAAGCCGTGGAGGCGCTGTTGGACACGGCCACCAAGAACAACATCACCATCAACCGAGTGACCGAGACCTACGGCATGTTCCGCCACACCCGCCAGGAGCTGAAGGAATACGTCAAGCTGTGCGCCGACTACGGCGCCGAGCTGGTGTTCTCGGTCGGGCCGCGTGCAACGTACGACACCGGGGCGAGCGTGCTCTCGCCTCAGGGCGTACGCATCAGCTACCGGTTGCGCGGCATGGAGCAGGTGCTGCGCGCCGTGGAAGACATCAAGCGCGGCTACGACTGCGGGTGCCGCGGCTTCCTGATCTACGATGAGGGCATGCTGTGGCTGATTGGGCAGATGCGCAAGGATGGGGCGCTGCCGAAGGACATCATCTTCAAGCTCTCCGCTCACCTCGGCCAGGCCAACCCCTGCGCGTTCAAGCTGCTCGAAAGCCTGGGTGCCAACAGCATCAATCCGGTACGGGATCTGCAGATCCCGATGATCGCCGCGCTGCGGGCCGCCATTAAGACGCCGCTCGACATCCACACCGACAACCCGCCCGGCTCCGGTGGCTTCATCCGGGTGTACGAGGCGCCGGAGATTGTGCGCGTTGCCGCACCCGTGCACTGCAAGACAGGCAACTCGGTCGTCAGCGGGCATGGCCAGCTGACCTCCGCCAGCGACGGGCGGAAAATGGCCGATCAGGCTGCCATCGTTGTTGAGATGGTGTCCAAGTACTACCCGGAGGCCAAGCAGTCACCCAAGGGGTCAAGCGATCTGCATCTCCCGGTACCGTGAGGCCGGGTCGCGTGGGCATCGTTCCGGTCATGGAAGGAGGCGAACCGCATGGCTGAGTGGAAGCTGCCGCCGGCGAGCGGTCACATGGAGCGCCCGAGCGGTGTGTATTACCAGACCATGAACATGACCGAGATCGAAGCGCGGCTTAAGCAGAACGACCTGATCATCATCCCCGTGGGCAGTACCGAGTGCCATGGCGCCGCGCAGCCTCTCGGCGAAGACACGTTCCTGGTGACCCGGATGGCGGAGCAGGTGGCTCTCAAGACCGGTTGCACGGTGGCGGAGCCGGTGTGGTATGGATCCCATCCCTACAACCATCTTGGAATGCCCGGCACGGTGGTGATCCCGGAGGAGGCGTTCCTGGCCAATCTGCGCGGCGTGATTGCGGGCTTCTGGAACGCCGGCTTCCGCAAGCAGATATTCCTCAACGGCCACGGACAGGAAGAGGTCATCCCTCTGGCGTTGCACCAGTTCGCCAAGAAGTACCAGGTACCCTGCATTCTGGTCTCGCTCCATTGGCCCACCGTCATCCACGACTATCTCAAAGACAAAGCCCACGGCGGCCCCTTCGAGACCCCTTTCCAACATGCCTGTGAAGTGGAAGCTTCGTACTCGCTAGCGCTGTTCCCAGAGTTCATGAACATGGAACTGGCCGTGGACACGAAACCGGAGGGGTTCCTGCCCCCGGGACACGTGGACAAGGGCGGCGAGGTCTACCACGCGCCGATCAAGGGACATGAGCATGTGGGCTTGGGCGGGATCGAAGTGCTGGTCTACCCCGAAGGAGTGATCGGCCGGCCGACCCTGGCCGACGCCGAAAAAGCAAAGCCCGGCCTCCAAGCCCTGCTGGACTACATGTGCAAGCTGATCGGCGACATCATGACCCGCTTCCCCGCGGGCGTGCTTCCGCCGGTGGACAAGACCAGCATGCGCGACCCAGAGGAGATCGAGGCGCTGCTCAAGGGGCCGCT
>CAZEMA010000057.1:0-15139 GCA_964513155.1 uncultured Anaerolineaceae bacterium | reverse complement strand
GAAGAGGCGCGCAAGCTGGGTCTTGAGAACAGCTCCCTGGAGGGCACGCAGAGGCTGATCCAGATGGCGATGGACCAGGGCCTGGGTCCAGCCGACTATTCGAGCCTCTACGCCGCGGTCGATCCACAGCCGGCCGGGAAGTAGGACGGTACATGCGGGGCCACAAGACGTTCGAAGGCGTTGGGTAGCCACTTCTACGATTGATGAGCCCGCCTCAGACCGTGATCCAGGTCCGCGTTGCGCGACGAGAGGACCAGCCGGTGATCCGGCGCCTAGTCCGCCGCGCCCACCTCAACCCTCTGTCGCTCGGCTGGCGGCAGTTCTGGCTTGCCGTGGATACCAGCGGGCAGGCAATCGGCTGTGGACAGGTGCGGCGGCATGGGGATGGTTCGCGTGAGCTGGCTTCGATCGTTGTCGCGGAGGCGTGGAGAGGGCGGGGCGTGGCGCGGGCGTTGATCGAGCGCCTGATGGCCGAGGTCGGCCCCCCGCTCTGGCTCACCTGCCGCTCGGGGTTGAAAGGCTTCTATGCCCGGTTCGGGTTCCGTGAAGCTGATCCGGCCGATCGGCTGCCTGCCTACTTCCGCCGCGTGCGCCGCCTCGCCAAGACACTGGCCGTCCTGTCCGCCCGCGGGGAGAGGCTCACGGTGATGCTGTGGGAGGGGGAGTAGCCTCGGAGGCTGACGGGCGGGGTGGAACCGACGCGGAATGAAAGGAGCGGCCGTCCGATGCCGGACGGCCGCTCGACGTTGCCCGTGGCTGAGCTGTGCTACCAGGCGAAGTCGTACCAAACGTTGTAGCCCACAGGGCTGGCGAGCGCCGTGCGCCCTCCTGAGATGTCGCCCCGGGTGAGCGTCCAGGTCTCGCCATACCGGCCGGCGATGTAGAGGAACTCGGTGCCGCTGATCCAACGCAGGTCCGTGCCGGGTCCGATGGGCAGGGGCACGGCGCCGATCTCCCCCAAGATCATCTCCGACGGACTGCTGAACGAGTAGACGAAGTGGACGCTGTCTGGCGCCCAGCCGTACCATGCGATCGAGCCTGAGGTGAAAGCGACCTCGCCCGTCCCGTCTGCGCTCGAGAAGTAGAGCTCGGAGACGTTCGGTGTGGGAGTATCACGGGTGAAGGCCACGCGGCTCGAGTCCACGGAGATCGAAGGTTCACCATTGAAGAAGGGGAAGTAGAAGTCGCCGGCGATCGTGCCCATCGCGGTTGCAGGGCTGCCGTCGGCGGGGATGCGCCAGATGGTGCCACTCCGGGTGGGTGAAAGGGGATCCCCTGAGGGAATAGCCACGCCAAGCGCCGACGAATCGACGGCCCAGACCGGCTGGACGTAGTAGAGGAACTCGCTGTAGGTGGTGACCATCTCGTAGGTAACCAGGTCGGACCGCAACTCGTTGGCGGCCAGGTCGAGGATGCTGATGGTCGTTGGGGTCACGACTGCGACCCGAGTGCCGTCCGGCGACAAGGTGAAGTCACCGCCAGTTCCGGCCGGGAGGAGCGTCACCCAGGCGCCGCTATCGGCGTTGATCGAGATCAGGTCGTCGTACTTCATCAGTCCGATGAACTCTGGGATGGCATAGGTGTTGAACAGGATTGTGTGGGTCCCGGGGAGAAAGTCGAAGTCAGAAATGTCGGTCCCCACGGTCCCCTCGACGATCGGATGCAGCAGGTCCAGGTTGGCGGCCGTCAGCAGGATGGTCTCGCCGGTTCCATCGCTGTTCACCACCCGGAGCTCACCGTGTGCCTCGGGGGTGCTGCGCGAGAGGAAGGCGATCCGCTGACCGTCACTTGAGATGCGCAGGTCCGAAGCCGTGCCGCTCGTGGTGAGTTGGACGGGCGGTTCGTCGCCCTCGATCAGCCAAATGTTGCCGGCGTCGGTGTAGGCGATGCGCAGGATGGGAGGCAGTGGGGCCGTGGGAGCCACGGTTGGGATGACTGGCGTCACCGGCACAGCGTGCGACACGGCCTCGGCCGTCGCTGTCAGGGCACGGGCCACCTGCGTGGCGACGACGTCCCCGGTTGGGGTGACGGGCCGACCGGGCAGGGAGCAAGCCAGCCCGGCTAGCAGCAGGGCCAGGATCAGGAGCGTCGGTCGCTTGGGATGCATGATCCACTCCTCGTTGAAGCAGGGCCTTTTCATCAGACTCCTAGGGTGGTGACACCGACTGGACATCGCCATCGATGGACATCACCCAGACTGACTCTCCAGGGACGTTCCAGGCAATCAATGCTCCGGCCTCCCCGAACATCACGGCGTCGGTCAGGGTGTTCGTCGCCAAGTTGAGTCGGTAGAGGACCAGGGGCGAGGGGCCGCCCATCGTCTCATGGGAGGCGGCAGGGAGGGCAATCAGGTGCTCGCCGTCGGGATGCCACAGGAAGCGAGGGATCTCCAGCGTGTACCACCAGTTCGAGGCGTAGGCGGGATCGATCGTAAGGTTGACTTCGCCGCCTCCGTCGGATCGGGCCAACACCAGCCGAGGTGTTTCAGGGCCTGACCACAGGGGGAGAAGCACGGATTCGCCGTCCGGCGACCAGAAGGGCTGGTCGTCGATGCTGCCCGTCCCGGACTTGTCGGCGCTGGAGACGCGGATTGCCGTCCCACCGGACACGGGGACGACGTACAGACCGAGAGCAGCTGGGTTGTGGTAGCCGGACTCGCGGGTGAAGGCGACCCGGTCCCCAGCAGGCGAGATGCTCCAGGTGAAATTCACATCGGAGGCCAGGAGGCGGTCGGCGCCATCGGTGGTGCGCCAGTGCAGTTCGTACGTCGTGTCGGTTGCCACGATGTAGGCGAAGTCTTTGCCGTTGGGTGCCCATTGCGCCTCGACAACCAGGTCGTCGAAGAGTCGGGAGACGGAACCGGTGCTGACGTCGAGAACCGCCAGGTCGCTGACCGAGATGTTGGCTGGGCCTGCACCGTGGTCGGCGAAGGTGGTGGCATACAGGATCCGATCGGTTGCCGGTGCATAGTCGTAGAACTGGCCGATGGAGACCGGCAGGTCCATCAGGTAGGCTACCCCTTCAGCCATGGACCAGATCTGGCGGCCGCCCCCCGTGTACGACATCCACATCAACCGCGTGGGAGTAGCGGCAGGCGTCCATGTTGGCGGAAGCAGTGTTGACGTTGCCGTTGGGAAGGCGGCCAGCGTTGCCGCGACCTGGGTGGCGACGGCGTCTACCGTGGGTGTCGGGGGTTGCGGCGCGAGTAAGCAAGCAAGCATTGCCAGAATAGGCGCTACCGAAGCAAGAAGAACGGCCTTTCGCTTCACAGGCACCTCCTTGAGACGGCTCCCATTATATGCTCGCGAGCGCTGAGCCTGCCTGGGACTCCCTTCCTGGCATAGGGGCTGTCGAGTGAAATCTGGCCAAGGTCCTTGAGATCAAATGCGACGCGCCGCAGCTCCCTGGCGCATGTTGGCACGCCATGGGAGGCTCGACCTTTGGCGCGGAAGGCCGCAGACGCTCCATCCGGTTGGCCTGGTCTGGTGTTGGGGCCGGCCAAGACCGGAGGCGCGGCGGAGCCCACTTCCCGCCGTGCCCTGGATGGAACCGACTCGTCTTGGCTCTGCCGAAAGGATTGGCTACTTTGAGTAGTCGTAGAACCCCTTGCCCGATTTCCTGCCCAGGTAGCCCGCGTCGACCATCTTGCGCAGAAGGGGGCAGGGGCGGTACTTGTCCTCGCCCAGGTCGCGGTGCAGGACTTCCATGACGAACAGGACGACGTCCAGCCCCACCAGGTCGGCCAGCGTCAGCGGGCCCATGGGGTGGTTCATGCCCAGGCGCATGACAGTGTCGATGGCCTCGGGTGTGCCGATGCCTTCCTGGAGGGCGTAAATGGCCTCGTTGATCATCGGGCACAGAATGCGGTTGGAGATGAACCCGGGCGAGTCCTTGGCCTCGACGGGCTCCTTGCCCATGCGCCGGCCGACCTCGAAAGCGACCGCGGTCGTCTCGTCAGATGTCGCCAGGCCGCGAATGACCTCCAGCAGTCTCATCAACGGGACCGGGTTGAAGAAGTGCATGCCGATCACCTGAGCCGGGCGTTTGGTTGCGGCGGCGATCTTGGTGAGCGAGATCGATGAGGTGTTCGAGGCCAGGATGACGCCCGAAGGCGCCAGGCGGTCAAGGTCGCCGAACAACTTGAGTTTGAGCTCGGGATTCTCGGTGGCGGCCTCGATCACCAGGTCCGCCCGGCGCACCGGCTCGAGATCGAGTGTCAAGCCGATCTTCAGGGCAGCTTCCTTCTGCTCCGGCGTGATCGTCCCCTTCTCGGCCAGCTTGTTCACCGACTTAGCGATCGTCGCCTTGCCGCGCTCGAGCGCTTCCGGGATGACGTCCGTCATCGTGACTTGGTAGCCGGAGACGGCTGCCGTCTGGGCGATGCCGTTGCCCATCGTGCCTGCGCCGACAACGACAATGTGCTTGATATCCATCTTCTGTGCCTCCCTGCGATTCCGGGTAGGCGCGCACAGGCGCGCGCCCTTACATCATCTCGACCGCCATTGCCACGGCCTCGCCGCCTCCCAGGCAGAGCGAAGCCACACCGCGCTGGAGGCCACGGTCCTTGAGGGCATAGATCAGGGTGGTCAAGAGACGCGCCCCCGAGGCGCCGATGGGATGGCCGAGCGCAACCCCGCCGCCGTTGGCGTTGACCTTCTTCCAATCCCATCCCTGGTCTGCCAGTGCATAGCCGTCGGCCAGGACCTGCGCGGCGAAAGCCTCGTTGAGCTCGATCAGATCGACGTCCGCCAGCGACCAGCCGATGCGCTCCAGCAGCCGGGGGATGGCGCGGGCCGGGGCGATGAAGAGCTCCTTGGGCGGCACGGCGGCCTGGGCGTAGCCCACCACCCGAGCCAGTGGAGCCCGGGCGAGCGCCTCCGCCTTGGCCCGGCTGGCAAGGACGACAGCAGCCGCGCCGTCGTTCAGCCCCGGGGCATTGCCCGCCGTCACCTTACCATCAGGCTTGAAGGCGGGCTTGAGGCTGGCCAATGCCTCGTACGAGGTATCCCGCCGGGGCGTCTCATCCTGAGCCACAATGGTGGGCTTTCCCTTCTTGCCCGGTATCTCGACCGGCGTGATCTCGGCCTTGAACCTGCCCGCGTCCATGGCGGCAATCGCCTTCGCATGGCTCTCGAGCGACCACCGGTCCATGGCCTCCCGGGTGACGTCGTATTCATCGGCGATCCACTCGGCGGCCATACCCATCGACCAGTTCTCAAAGGGGTCCCAAAGGCCGTCCTGAATGAGGGCGTCGGTGAGCTGCTTGTGCCCGTAGCGCAGGCCAGACCGGCCGTCGACCAGGTAGGGCGCATTGCTCATGCTCTCCATGCCGCCGGCAACGATCAGGCTGGCATCCCCGGCCCGGATGGCCTGCGCTCCGAGCATGGCGGCCTTCAAGCCCGAGCCGCAGACCTTGTTCACCGTGGTGGCGCCCACGGTGGGCGGAAGGCCGGAGAAGATCGCCGCCTGGCGGGCCGGCGCCTGGCCGACCCCAGCGGAGACGACGTTACCCATGATCACCTCGTCGATCTCCTCCAGCTTCGTCAGGCCGGCACGCTCGACTGCAGCCCGGATGACGACTGCCCCCAGTCGGGGCGCCGAGAGAGGGCTGAGCGCGCCCTGAAATCTGCCCATCGGAGTCCGGGCGGCGCCCAGGATGACCGGTTCCAGCGGAACTCGCTCCAGGCTCATGGTTGCCTCGCTGTTGGGTGAGAATGCGGAGAGGCCGGAGACCGCTGGCCCCTTAACGGTCTGCCTCGAGCGCTTGCCAACCTTCCAGAAGGCGTTCATACGCCATTTCCAAGGAGGTCGGGATGACGCGCGTTTCGGCCGTGGTGGTCATGAAGTTGGTGTCACCGGTCCAGCGAGGTACCACATGCACGTGAACATGGTCAACCACGCCTGCTCCGGCAGCTTCCCCGATGTTGGCACCGATGTTGAAGGCCTGAGCACCGTAGACGCGGCGCAGGAGGGTTAGAGAAAGGGCGGTGAGGGTCATGAGTTCCGTTAGGGTCGGCCGGTCGAGTGATTCGAGCGAGGCCTCGTGGGCGAAGGGTGCGACCATCAGGTGGCCGCTCGTGTAGGGGAAACGGTTGAGGATGACGAATGCGAGCTGGCCCCTGTGCAGGATCAGGTTCGCCGGGCCGTCTGTCTGAGCCAGCTGCCTGCAAAACAGGCAACCCGGCTCTTTGCCGTGTTCCTCGATGTAGGCCATTCGCCACGGGGACCAGAGGTGCTTCATGACGCGGGCGCTCATTCTAGCAGAGAACGAGCGGAAGAGGAACGGCCCGCTTTCGTCCGGAACACGGGAGGAAGGTGAGGGGTGGGACGAACACGGGGCGGCGCCAACTGGCCCTCCTGCGTAGAGCAGTCCTCCTAGACAAACCCTCCCGCAGGCTCGAGAACGTGGGAGCGTCGCCGCTGGCAGAGTCAAAAGCCGGTGGCCGGTTGACCACCCCTAGCAGGGTGATGAAGAGCCGCCTTGCCCGGAGAAAAGAACCGTATGCGTGGGGGTTGGGGCGAAGCCCCAACCCCCACGCATACGAATTCTTCCCAGGAAGGAGCCCTTTCTCATCCCACTCCTTGGGCTGGGAGCAGGCAGGTGGCGGCATGCGGGCCGGGGCGCGGCGGCCTGTCGATGCTCAGTGGCACGCGAACTGCATCCTTGGGTACAATCGCCGTATGTTGACCGTTGCCCGTCTCATCTCTAAACCTACCACTCGGGGCCCGCGCCACCCGCTCGACTTCCACCAGGTGCTCGACTCGACCAACGACCGGACGGCCGAGCTTGCCCGGAAGGCGCACTGGCGATGAGCCTGGTCCTGCGGCAGGAGAGCGGCCGGCCTCCCAAGCGGTCGGGGACCTGAGCGCTCCGGGCGCCCTGGGTGAGGCGTCTGGCACACTGTGGACGCCAGGTCTCCGGGTTCGATCCCGAGCGCGGCGGGGAGATCCGGGGGGAACTTGACGGACTGGACGTGGATGGGGGTCTCCGATTGGTCACGCCGGAGCGGGAGCGGTTGCACATAGGTTCGGACGGCACCCGCCTGAGGCGGGTTGACAGCGAAGGCCAATAGGCTACACTGGACCATTGGGAGAACCTACCCGGAGGAGTCGGACGATGTTTGACAACTTCAGAAACGCGCCGGAAGAGCCCGAAACGTTTGAGGACGCGGTCGACTCCGCAGACGCCGCCGAGCCGCGTGAGCCAGAAAGCCGGATGTTCGGGCTGACCTCAAAGCAGCGGCTCTTGATTTCAATCCTGCTCTTTCTCGCGGTAATTGTTGCGGGGGTTGCCTGCCTGGTCGTCACCCAGCGGATCTACTACTAGCCACGCCCCAGAGCCGGCGAGCTTGCCTGCTTCGGGTGGCAATCCCCAGCTTGTTGGCCGGGCCGCAGGGGCGATGAATCCAAAGGCGTGATCCGGTGTGGGCGCCCTCGTCGATGACCGCCCTCATGGAGCGGCAGGGCGAAGCCGTCGGGCAGTGGTGACAACGGGAGCGAAATCACTGTAACCCCCGCTAGACCGTATAGGGCAAAGCCCTGCATGTTGCAGGGCTTTGCCCTATGATGGAGTGTGGTCGATGCCTAGCGGGGATCCGCGCGCTGGCTTGGCCATGGCCACAGCGGAAGCCTGCCCCCCCGCCGGATGGCCCGCCGGCCTGGGAACGTGGCCGATGGCCGGATAGCGCATCCGAGGTAGAGACGCTGACGCTCCCCAGGGCTCGGGAGCGCCAGCGCGTGTTTCGACCGGGGCAGGCTCAGGGCACCAGCGTCAGGTGTGCCTCTGCGGCGCGCTCCACATCGGAACGGCTCCAAAGCATCGGTGCATACTCGATGTTGCGCCAATGGTCGATCATGTCGGCATAGTGCCGCTGGAATGGGTGGCCGGATTGCCCGGTCGTGTGCATCGAGACCGAGCGGGTGAAGTCTCCCAGGTCGATGACCTGCCGGTAGGATGGGACGACCGTGACCCCGTACGGCTCACTCGGATCGTAGGCGGTGTTGTTGACCGTGCCGATGGCCCCGTCCACCTCGACCG
This sequence comes from uncultured Anaerolineaceae bacterium, assembly GCA_964513155.1. Taxonomy (GTDB): domain Bacteria; phylum Chloroflexota; class Anaerolineae; order Anaerolineales; family E44-bin32; genus DATEAV01. The sequence goes on along the minus strand of CAZEMA010000057.1, from coordinate 7,101 downwards.
GGCCTCGGTTGAAGATGGCCTCGATAAGGCCGATGCCGCTCTGACCAAGGCTCTGGCTCTCGAACGTGGCTGTGTGCAAATCCCCCCAGCGCCAGCGGGACATGTTGCCTCCCAAGGTCTCACTTAACTCATCCATCGCATCCTGGAGGGCAAGCAGTAGGATAGCGTCCCGCCCCTCGACTACCGGCGTGGTGATGTCATCAAACCACGGTGAGGCCGGATCTGGCAGGAGGTTCTCCAGGGCCACCATCAAGGTGCCGTAAGCGCGCTGCAGAAGGCGCTGGCCCAGCTCGTCGCCGAAGGTCTGCTCCACAAGGTGCAGGCTGAAAGACTCGAATAGGGCGGCTCCTGCGCTGCGCCGATCGGCGATCCCATTCCAGCCTCGGAGCAGGTCCAGGCCGTCGTTCAGCCGCGTGTCGGTTGCGGTGAGGCCCGTTACGAAGGGCAGGATGTCCTGGGCCCAGAGCGGCGTGCTGTCCCCCTGAATAGCCTGGATGTCGGAGATGGAAAGGGTGGGGTCAGCTTCGATCAGGGCCACGATGCGTCGTGCCCGATATCCAGGATCCCAATCCATGGAGAGAAAATAGGGGAAGTCCGGCCCGACCACGGCGTTGTTGGCGGTGACAATGTAGCCTTCCTCGGGATTGAACTCCCGGGGCATGGAATCGAAGGGGATAGTGTCGATCCATTCATACTCCCCTGTCCAGCCGGGGACCGGCATGGAGCCGTCGCCTTGGGCTCGAATCGGAACCCGCCCGGTGCTCTGGTAGCCTATATTCCCCTCGGCGTCGGCGAAGACGAAGTTCTGGCCGGGGACGTCCCAGTAGCGCAAGGCTTCATGGAACTCGTCCCAGTTGGTGGCCTGATCGAGGAGCAAGACGCTCCCCATGATTGAACCCGGCTGGAGCGCGGTCCAGGAGAGAGCCAGCGGCTGCCAGCCGTAGGACCAATCCTCCTCGGGGCCACCCATGACGTCGTTGATGATCGGTCCATGGCGGGTGAGGCGGGCGAACAGGACCACGGGCTCTTCCTGCCCTGCGACGCGTATCTCCTCCCGGACCAACTCCATATCCAGCCAGACGCCCTGGAACTCGTACTGGTTCGGGTTGTCCGGGTTGAGGCGTTCGATGAACAGATCCTGCACGTCGGGGCCGAGGTTGGTGACGCCCCAGGCGATGTGCTGGTTGTGGCCGATGATGACGCCGGGTGCTCCTGGGAAGGAGACCCCCACTGCCTCGATCGGGCATTCGGGCCCGACGGGTTCACAGTGCAGTCCGATCTCGTACCAGATGGAGGGCATCTGGATACCCAGATGGGGGTCGTTGGCGAGAAGGGGAGCCCCGGATTCCGTCCGGCTGCCGGCGATCACCCAGTTGTTGCTGCCCAGTTCGTCGCCGATGCCGAGCAGGCGGCCGGCGCTGAAGGCGGCCTCGGGCACGGCCTCCAGGGCGGCGCCGCTGAGGGGGTGGGGGACAATGACCGGATAGGACGCCGGGTAGGGCGGCACCAGGATGCTCACCGCCGCCGGGCCGCGGAAGGCGGCGATCTGCGCCCGGAGGAGCTCATCCGTCATGTTGCCGCTCAAGTCCCAGGCCATCACCTTCCCCCAGGTAATCGTGTCCAGGACTGTCCAAGGCTCGGGGGTGAAACGAACGCCCGTTAGGCCGAGCAAGGTGAACTCGAGCCCGAGTGCACCGGGGGCCCTGCCGGAGATATAGGCGTTCACGCCCTCGGCGTAAGCTTCGAGCGCCACCCGGGTCGCCTCATCTGTTTGCTCCAGTTCCTGGGCTGCCGTGCGGTGCCAGCCCAGCGTGCGGATAAAGCGGTCCGAGTCGAGGGCCGACGGCCCCAGCACCTCCGCCAGCCGCCCCGAGCCGATGCGACGGGAGAACTCCATCTGCCAGAAGCGGTCCTGGGCATGGACAAAGCCTTGGGCCATCAGCAGGTCGTGGAGGTTACTGGCGTAGATGTGAGGCACGCCCAGGGAGTCGCGGTATACCTCAACCTGGGCTTGGAGACCGGGGAGCCGGATGGCGCCATCGGTCTCGGGGAACGGTCTGCGTACGGTGTAGATTCCGGCGGCGCTGACCGCGATAGCGAGTAGGAACACAATGAGGATCAGAGCGGGCAGGAATCGCCTGCGTCTGCGCGACATGGCCTCCTCCTTGAGAAGGGGTGCGGACATCAGGTTTGTAGCATCGAAGCCGGCGCGAGTCAACCAAGTCCCTGGTGGACGGGGCGAGGGCAGGGCATCCGGCGCACGCAGGCGACGTTTGCCGGCCAACGGACGACCGAGCCTCCTGGGGTTGCCAACGACACACTACTTTCCATAATGCAGCGAAACCTGGCGTCCAGGCCCCGCTTCCAGGGTATCTGGCAAGCCCGAAGGGCACATTTCCGCCCCACGAGCGTAGGGCGCAATTTGGGCTGCGGAGGGGGGCGCGGTATAATTCACCTGTTGGCGTACTTTCTCGCCAACAGAACCCCCTGCTCCGAGAGAAGCCATAAGGCATGGACATCGGAACCGTTCGCCAGGTCGACATCGACGATCAAATGCGGGGCGCGTACCTGGACTACGCCATGAGCGTAATCGTCTCACGCGCCTTGCCCGACGCTCGTGACGGTCTCAAGCCCGTCCATCGGCGGATTCTCTACGCCATGCATGACATGGGCATTCGGGCGACGACCCCGTATCGCAAGTCAGCCCGCATCGTGGGCGAGGTGTTGGGCAAGTACCACCCACACGGGGACGTCGCCGTTTACGAGGCGATGGCCCGCATGGCGCAGGACTTCTCGATGCGTTACCTGCTGATCGACGGCCAAGGCAACTTCGGTTCCGTCGACGGTGATGCACCCGCCGCCATGCGCTACACCGAGGCCCGCCTCGGCGCGATGGCCGAGGAGTTGCTCTCCGACATCGAGAAGGAAACGGTCGACTTCACAGACAACTTCGATGGATCGCTCAAGGAACCGTTGGCCCTGCCCGCCAGGCTGCCCAACCTGCTACTCAATGGCGCAACCGGAATCGCGGTCGGGATGGCCACCAACATCCCGCCTCACAACCTGAGCGAGCTGGCCGAGGCCATCCGCTACATGGTCGACAACTACGGCCGCGTCGAAGAGATCTCCGTTGACGACTTGATGCGGTTCGTGCCAGGTCCCGACTTCCCGACCGGTGGTGTGATTGTGGGGGGGGAGGGGGTCAAGCAAGCCTACAGCACGGGCAAGGGCAGGCTGGTGGTCCGGGCGTTGGCGCACATTGAGGAGACCAGCGGCTCGCGTCACCGGATCGTGATCACCGAGATCCCCTACCAGGTGAACAAGTCCGGCCTGATTGAGCGCATCGCCGAGCTTGCCCGCGAGGGACGGCTGGACGACATCTCGGACTTGCGGGACGAGTCCGACCGGCGGGGCCTGAGCATTGTCGTCGAACTCAAGCGAGGGGCCCAGCCGAAGAAGGTCCTCAACCAACTCTTCAAATACACCATGCTCCAGACGACGTTTGGAGTGCAGCTCTTGGCGTTGGTTGATGGAGAGCCTCGACTGCTTTCGCTCAAGCGGGCGCTCCAACTCTACATCGAGCACCGGCGTGCGGTCATCACCCGGCGCTCCGAGTTTGAGCTGGCCAAGGCGAAAGCCCGCTGCCATGTGCTGGAAGGTTTGCTGATCGCCCTGGCCAACCTTGACGAAGTCATCTCCACGATTCGGAAATCGCCCGACGCCGAAGTGGCCAAAGAGCGGTTGATGAGCCGCTTCAAGCTGAGCGATATCCAGGCCCAGGCCATTCTCGACATGCAACTACGGCGCCTGGCGGCCCTGGAACGGCGTAAGATCGAGGATGAGCACAAAGAGGTTACCGCCCGGATCGCCTACCTGGAAGATCTGCTGGCTGACGTGCAGAAGATCCTTGGGCTGATCAAGGAGGACCTCGCTGATCTGGTCAAGAAGTATGGAGACCCAAGGCGGACGCGGATGGCCCTCGATGCCAGCGAGTCTTTCCGCGAAGAGGATCTGGTGGCGGACGAGGCCGTCCTCATCAGCATCACCGAGCGGGGCTACGTCAAGCGGGTGGCGGCCAAGTCCTACAAGCGGCAGGGGCGAGGCGGCCGAGGGGTCACGGGGCACTCGATGCGCGGCGAGGACGAGGTCATGATGCTCTTCCCCGCCCGCTCGCTGGACACCATCCTCTTCTTCTCCGACCGGGGGAAGGTCTACTCGGAGAAGGCCTATCAGATCCCGGACGCCGACCGGACGGCTCGTGGCATCCCGATGGTGAACATCTTGGCGGTCGAGGCGGGCGAGACCATCACAGCCACGCTCGCCGTGCCTGACTTCGAGGCAGCCAACTACTGCACCATGGCAACCCGCAACGGCAAGGTCAAGCGGGTGGCCCTGTCCGAGTTTGCCGCCGTCCGGCCGTCGGGGTTGATTGCCATCGGTTTGGAGCGGGGCGACGTGCTGGGCTGGGTCCAGTTGACCAGCGGTGAAGACGAGATCATCTTTGTGACGAAGAGCGGCCAGGCTCTTCGCTACCGCGAGAAGCATGTTCGTCCGATGGGCAGGCCAGCGGCCGGGGTGCGCGCCATCCACCTCCGGGAAAGCGATCAGGTCGCGGGAATGGAGGTTGTCGATCCGCAGGCCGACCTGTTGGTTGTGACCGCGCTGGGGTATGGCAAGCGCACGCCGCTGAATGAGTACCCCGTCAAGGGCAGGGGCACAGGCGGTGTCTTGACGCTGAGCAAGGAAAAGATCGAGATGACGGGTCCGGTGGCCTCGGCCATGATCGTGCACGACGACGACGATCTGACGATCATTTCCACTGGTGGAATCGTCCTCCGGACGAAGATGAAGCAGATCAAGCGCGCCGGCAGGGCAACCATGGGCGTGCGCGTAATCGACCTGAAAGAGGGGGAGACAGTCGCGGCCGTTGCCCGCATTGCAGCGAAGGATCTGGCCCAGGCAGGCGCGTCGGAAGAAGACTAGCTGCGGATTGAGCGGATGTGGTGAATCAAAACGCCTCCCGCGGGCTCGAAGCTCGCGGGAGGCTGCGGTTATTCCAGACGCAGCTCGCCCCCCTCCCAGCGAACCCTCGAGACAGGCCCTTTCTCCCCGATCAGGCGTTCTGCCATTGCGGCCAAACGCGGGGGATCCCCGGAAGTCAGGAAGGTGACCCGACCCGCGCGCTCGCCCGACGTGAGAGTCCCATGCTCCGCCAGCTTGCGCTGCGCCTGACGGGCAATGGCCGGCGAGGGGTCGATGACGCGTACATCCGGCCCAGCGATCTCGGCGATCAGCGGGATCACAAAGGGAAAGTGCGTGCAAGCGAGGACAAGAGTGTCGGCCCCCTGCTCGAGCAGCGGGTGGAGGGCCTTCTCCAGGATGGACCGCGTGCGCGGGCCGTCCAGGTCACCAGCCTCGATCCGCTCGACGAGACCGGGCAAGGTCTGCTCCAGGACGCATACGCCGTTGGCGAAGCGCTCGACGACCGAAGCGAAGAGCTCTCCCTGGAAGGTGGCCGGGGTGGCCAGGACGCCGACGACTCGCGTATGCGTCGTCTCGGCTGCCGGCTTGACCGCCGGTTCCATGCCAACGAAGGGGTACTCCGGGAAGGTCTTCCGCAGATGACGTAGGGCAGCGGCCGAGGCGGTGTTACAGGCAACCACGATCAGCTTTGCTCCCTGGGCGAGGAGGAAGCGGGCGATCCCCTCGCTGAAGGCGCGGACCTCCACGAGCGGCCTTGAACCGTAGGGAACATGCGCTTGGTCGGCGAAGAAGAGCACGTCTTCAGCCGGGAGCAAGCGCCGAATCTCCCGCAGGATGGAGAGACCCCCAACGCCCGAGTCGAGCACGCCGATGGGCTGGCTGTTCATGTCTGCAAGGGTACTACCGGCCGGCAGCCCGGGTCAAGCCGCGGAAGAGGGCCAGCATCTCAGGGCGATCGATCAGGCGCTCGGGATGCCATTGCACCGCCAGCCCGAACGGGTGGCCGGTGAGCTCGATGGCCTCGATGACACCGTCTGGGGCGAGCGCCGCCAGCCGGACAACGGACGCCAGGTCCTTGATCGCTTGATGGTGAGAGCTGTTGGCGTCGAGGCGCGTACTGCCGATGAGCGCGCTCAGGCGTGCGCCGGGCTCGATGAGGACGGGATGGGCGATCCGATCTGGAGGCGTCCCCGGTTGATCATGATCCAGCGTGTCGGGGCATTCGGCATGAATGTCCTGGTAGAGCGTGCCCCCAAGAGCCACATTGATCACCTGGAGGCCGCGGCAAATGCCCAGGAAAGGCTTGCCCTCCTGTGCTGCCCATCGTGCCAGGAGCATCTCCTGATGGTCGCGGGCTGGATCAAGGCCTCGGAGTTGTGCTGTCGGTCGCGAGCCATAGGTCTGCGGGTCGATATCGCCGCCGCCAGCGAGCAAGAGGCCATCCAGAGAATCGAAGAGGGGGCGCAGGAGCCGTTCCTCGAAGCCGTAGGGGAGCAGGACGGGAGCACCGCCGGCGGCGGCCACGGCGAGTGTGTAGGTCGCCAGGCAGGCGTAGCTGTCGCCCCCGGCTTCGGTACGCCAGGTGGTGATGCCAATCAGTGGGACAGTCATCGTCCTCTAGCGAGGGGTCACGCTGGCCGGAGGACCCGGCCACAGAAGGCGAGGTTAGACCTCGCGCTTCTCCTTCAGCCGAGCGCGCTTGCCGGTGCGCTCGCGCAGGTAGTAGAGCTGTGCCCGGCGCACGTGGGAGCGATGCTGGAGCTCGATCTTCTCCAGGCGTGGGGAGTGAAGCAGGAAGGTGCGCTCGACGCCGATGCCGTGCGAGGCGGTGCGGCGAACGGTGAAGTTCGCATTCGCGCCACCACGCCGCATGCGGATGATGGTTCCACGGAATTCCTGGACGCGCTCTCGCCCGCCCTCGGTGATGCGGACATGGACGCTGACGGCGTCTCCCGGTTGCAGCTCGGGTAGAGCCGCCTTCTCTGGCGCCTGAATGGCCTTCGCTTCTTCGGACATCGTGCCCACCTTGACTTGATTCTCCAGATAACCGGCCGCCCATGTACGCCGGGCGGCCCGGAGAGACAGTATACCATGCCCTGGAACGCCCCGTCCAGGGTC
>CAZEMA010000056.1:0-15394 GCA_964513155.1 uncultured Anaerolineaceae bacterium | reverse complement strand
GAGGCCGAAGATCTCGGAAACATGACACCAGCGGCACGTTCCCTTGGCCAGCCCGCGAATCGGGCGCACGTGGCGCGCCCATGACGCTGAGGCATGGTCACTACTCCAACATGATGGCGAAACGCTCGCCGCGCCATGAGCTAAGACGCGACAGGGGGAGCGGAGATCGAGGTCACCTGGAAGCGGTCAGACCCTGGAGAATCTCCCGGACAAGCCCCGGCCCGCGATATACGAGCCCCGTGTAGACCTGAATGAGCGAGGCGCCGGCATCGAGCTTCTCGCGGGCATCCTCGGCGCCGAAGACACCTCCGGCCCCGACGATCGCCAGGCGGCCACCGGTGATCCGGGCGATGGCCCGGATGATTTCGGTTGAGTGCCGCCGGAGGGGAACCCCGCTCAATCCCCCTGTCTCGTCACGGTGAACCGAGATCAGTCCGGTGCGATCGAGCGTGGTGTTGGTGGCAATCACACCCTCCAGCCCGGCGCCCTGGATCGCGCCGACGGCGTCCTCAAGCTCGGCGTTGGAGAGGTCCGGCGCCAGCTTGACCAGCACGGGGACCCTGCGGCCAGATGTCGCCTGCAACCGGGAACGCTCGGCCGCCACTGCACCGAGCAGCCGCTCGAGCGTGTGGCGCGCCTGAAGGCGCCGCAGGCCAAGCGTGTTGGGTGAAGAGACGTTAACCGCCAGGTAGTCGGTGTCCGGGTAGAAGGACCGTAGCAGCGAGAGGTAATCCTCAGCAGCCGCCTCAAGCGGTGTGTCTGCTCCCTTGCCAATATTGACCCCGATGACAACGTCCTTGGGTCGGCCTCGCTGCAATCGGCGAAGCAGCGGCTCGGCTCCTTCGTTCGGAAAGCCCATCCGGTTGATCAGCCCCTTGTCCTCCGGCAGGCGGAAGATGCGGGGTCGGGGGTTTCCCGGCTGGGCCTTGGGCGTGACCGTGCCCAGCTCTAGGTGACCGAATCCCAGGCAAGCCAGCCCGGACAAGCCCCGGCCGTCCTTGTCGTACCCAGCGGCCATGCCCACGGGATTGGGGAAGTCGAGGCCGAAAGCTCGGGTGCGCAGGGATGGGTCGGTCCACCGGAACAGCCCTCGAAGGATTGCCCGCACCGGAGGGAGAGCTCCAGATAGTGCAAGCAGGTGCAGTGTCAGGCTGTGGGCATCCTCCGGGTCGAGCCGGAAGAGGAGAGGGCGGATTCGGCCGTATAGACTCACAAGAGCCTCGCTGCTCCCCGCGGCCCCACAACCACCCTCGAAGATTCGCACCCGTGACCAACCCGGGGCGTGCCTGCGCCCTCAGCTACCATGTTGGCTCAGGAAACGCCGCGTCGCCGTCAGCATTTCCCGTGACACCTTCCCACCGCGTTCCCAATGGTCGAGGAGTTGCCTGAGGGTAAGCGCGGCGTGAAGCCGATAGCCGGCCTTGGCCAGGGCGGCTTCTGCTCCGCTCTCTCGATCGATGAGGACAACGACATCGTGGACGACTAACCCGGCCGCCTGCAGCCGCTGAATGGCTTCGAACTTGCTGCCACCCGTGGTGGCCACATCGTCGATGACGACGACCGTCTCACCCGGCTGGAAGTCGCCTTCCACTTCGGCCCGGGTGCCGTACTCCTTCGCCTCTTTGCGGGGGTAGACCAGCGGCCGGCCGGTCTGCAGGGAAAGCGCCGTCCCGACCGGCAGCGCGGCATAGGGCAAGGCGGCCAGCCGGTCAAATCGCAATCCCTCTAGGAGGGGCCGGTAGGCGGCCGCGGCCTGAGAAAGGAGATCCGGCGAGGAAACAAGCTTGCGCAGATCAAGGTAGATCGGTGAGGTCAGGCCGGACCTCAGTGTGAACTCGCCGAAGCGGACACAGCCGGCGGCCAGGAGAGCGTCTGCCAGCCGGGCCACGGAAGCAGGCAAGGGCAAGGGTGCCCCGACAGGCACTGAGCCACGTACCTCGTTGATGGCCTCTCGCATGCGGTTGGCCTCGGTCCGGGGGTCGGCAGCGCGGGCGAGGGAACGGGAGATGGGGAGGAGCAGTCCCAGACCGTCGGAGCGGAGCCCGGCGCGGACGACCGCTTCCAGGCCACCGCCCTGGGCACCAACACCGGGAGCGAGAATCCACAGGCCGGGGGCGGCCGCCCGGGCATAGGCAAGCGCCTCGATGTCCGTCGCCCCGACAACAAGGCCGAGGTTATCGGCCGTGTTCCAGGCCGCGGCCAGCCGAGCGACCCGTGCGTACAGCGGCTCGCCCTCCCGGAGCACCAGAGTCTGCAGATCTTCCGAGCCAGGGTTTGAGGTCTTGCACAGCAGGAAGACGCCCCGCTCGGGATCCGAAAGGTAAGGTTCGAGCGAATCGCGCCCGAGGTACGGGTTGAGGGTGATCGCCTGAGCGCCGAAGACCTGGAAGGCGGCCTGGGCGTAGGCGAGGGCAGTCGAGGCAATGTCTCCGCGCTTGGCGTCGAGGATGACGGGGATCCCCTCCGGTATAGCGGCGATGACCGTGCGCAGCGCCTCCATCCCGGTTGGGCCGAAGGCCTCGAAGAACGCGCTATTGGGCTTGAAGGCGCAGGCTACATCCGCGGTGCACTCGACCAGCCGCAGGCAGAAAGCCTCTGCCGCCGCGGCCGTCCGCTCCGCCAGGAACTCGGGATGTGGATCCAGGCCGATGCACACGAGCGAGTCGACCTCGCGGGCACGGTCAGCCAGCCGGGAGAAGAATGACATGCGGGAACTCCCTGTCACTTGCCAAGTGTCAAGCCCTTCAGCGTTCCTGTGCCCCGGTGTCTCCATGTCCTATTCGGCCGTACACCTGGCGCCAGAGCACACGGGACGGGAGCATTGAACCACGATTCATTGCCTCACGCTTTTCCCAGAACCATCGCCAGCAGCGCCATCCGGATGTACAGGCCATACTCCATCTGCCGGAAGTAGGCGGCGCGGGGATCGTCATCGACCTCCATGCTGATCTCCCCCACCCGCGGCAATGGGTGCATGACAATCATCTCATCCTTGGCCTTCCTGAGTGTTTCCGGAGTGATCACGTAGGCCCCCCGGACCCGCTCGTACTCCGCCAGGTCTTCAAACCTCTCCTTCTGGACCCGCGTGACATACAGGACGTCCGTCTGCGGAAGTACCTCATCCAACGAGGCGTGTTCCGATTGGGAGACGCTCTTGGCCTCCAACTCCTTCACCAGCTCGGGAGGCATGCGCAGGATGTCGGGCGAGACGTAGTTCAGGCGGACGACGAACTGCGAGAGCAACCGAGACAGCGAGTGGACGGTGCGCCCGTATTTCAGGTCCCCGAGCATCGTGACGACCATTCCGTCAACCCGGCCCAACTCCTCGACAATCGTGAAGAGGTCCAGCAGGGCCTGGGTGGGGTGCTCGCCGATGCCGTCGCCAGCGTTGATGATCGGCTTGTGAGCGTACTGGGCCGCCAGCGCCGAGGCTCCCACCTCTGGATGGCGCAGGACAATGACATCGGCATAACACTCCAGCGTGCGGACCGTGTCGGGCAGCGACTCCCCCTTGGCCACCGAGGAGTAGCGGACCTCGTTGATGGGAATGACGCTTCCACCCAGCCTCTCCATCGCCGAGGTGAACGAAGAGGAGGTGCGGGTCGAGGGCTCGTAGAAGAGGTTGGCCAGTATCTTCCCCTTGAGCAGGTCGAACGTCCCGACGCGTTCAACCATGGCCCGCATCTCCTTGGCTACGGCGAAGATGTACTCCAGGTCATCTCGGCTGAACTGAGACACCGAGAGGATGTCTTTCCCGTAGAAGGGAGCCCCTCGATGGTCACCGAAGGGGAGATGGGGGTTCTGGGATTTGCGTTCTGTGGGCGAAACGAAGCTTGCCATAGGGTTCCTCCTAACCAGTGAAAGACGGTGAAATGGATCGCAGGTCCCGGCCGGAGCCCGGCGGGCTGAGAATCTCACCTTCGGCATAGGCTGGCAGTCCCCGCAGCACGACTCGCCGTACCCGGCCCCTGAGGCGCATCCCATGGTAGGGGGTCCATCCGCAGCGGGAATGCAGCTCGCTCGCCTTCACTTCCCAGGACAGGTCGGGGTCAACTTCAATGTAGGTTTCAGGTTGCGACGGCAAGCCGAAGATGCGTCGCGGGTTGGTGACCATCCGCAGGGCGAGGTCCTCAACCGTCAGCCGCCCTTCGCCTACGGCGGTCAGGAGCAGTCCTAGGGCCGTCTCTAGGCCCGGGAAGCCCGGAGGTGGGTTCTCGCCGTCCTTCTCGGCCAGCGTGTGGGGGGCGTGATCGGTGGCGAAGCAGTCGACGACAGCCAGGTTTTCCCAGAGCGCCTCACGGTCGGCGAGGGAGGCCAGGCGCGGCCGGACTTCCCCCCGCCCCGCTCCCAGGCGCGGCAGGTCGTCCGCCGACAGGAAGAGATGATGCGGGGTGACCTCGCAGGTGACCTTGAAGCCCTTCTCCTTGGCTGCGCGGATCAGGAGGATCTCCTCTCGCAGCGAGACATGGCAGACATGCAGCGGCCGGTCATGCAGCGCCGCCAACAGGAGGGCCGCCGCCAGGCTGCGACCCTCGGCATGGACTGCCAGGGGCCGGTGAACCGGCCAGCGGACAATGTGGCTGTCGAGAGAGGCGAGGTCGTCCAGGCGCAGAGGCCCAAAGGTCTGGTCGAGATACATCTTGAGGCCGCAGGCCTGCGGTGCCAGGCTTGCCGCAGAAGAGGCGTTGTCCGAGCCCGCCCCGAGGAAGAGGCCGTAATCGCAGCGCGCCTTAGCTCGGGCAGCAGCTTGCGCCAAACCCAGGCTGGCTGCGTCGGTCAGAGGCGGCTTGGTGTTGGGCATGGCCAGGACGGTGGTGAAGCCACCTGCCAGGGCCGCCGCAGTGCCCGTATCGAAGTCCTCCTTATGTGTGCCGCCGGGCTCACGCAGGTGGACGTGCGGATCGATCAGGCCGGGCAATCGAATCACTTCTTAGCCCCCGGGCATATCAGCCGACAGAAAACCGGAGCCTTGCGGCTCCGGTTCCGGAAACGAAAGCTGCCTGCCTGAGGCGTTGGCCTCAGAGCAGGCGGCGGGAGGAGGCGTAACCCTGATCCGATGCAACATCCGGGAACCCTGAGCATTCTAGGCCCAAGCTGACTTCTGTCAAGGGACGGGATGCTTAAAGATTTCGGTGGGAGCCTGGTTGGAGGGGTGTGGCTTTCAGGCGGCGATCTGGATTAGGCATGGGTAGAAGAGATCCGGTTTTCTACTCCAACGGTCTCCACCATTCGGGAAACGAGCCTATCTGCGCCTGCGGGCACGATAGCGGAAACACCCGACCAGGTGGTCGTCGATCATGCCAACCGCCTGCATGAAGGCGTAGCAGATCGTCCCGCCCACGAAGTGAAATCCGCGCGCCCGTAGGTCGCGGGCCATGGCCTCCGATTCGCGATTGGTCGTGGGCAACTCTCTCCACGTCCGGGCAGGCGGATTCCGCAGGACTTCGCCTCCGGTGAACCCCCAGAGGTAGTCGTCGAAGGAACCGCCCGAATCGACGATGTCAAGGTAGGCCCTGGCGTTGGCGATGGTCGCCTCAATCTTCCGGCGGTTGCGGATGAGGCCTGGATCGGCCAGCAGTCGGTCGAGATCGCGTTGGGTGTAGCGGGCGATCCTAGCCGGGTCGAAGCCGCCGAAGGCACGCCGGAAGTTCTCCCGCTTGTGGAGGACGGTCCGCCACGAAAGCCCGGCCTGAAAGAGATCGAGGATCAGATGCTCGAAGAGCGCCTGATCTCCATGATGCGGGAGGCCCCACTCCTCGTCGTGATAGGCGGTCATCAGGGGATCGCCGGACCCAAAGCATCGTCGTCTGTCCATGTCGACTCTGTCCGGGCAGCGGCCGAGACATCCACCCAGCGCGGCTCAACAGGCTGCGTGATGGGTTCGCTAGACGCGGGCAGCAACGCCCGCCGGTAGCCTCTGCTTGACCGCTTCCTTCAAGTAGCCCAACCACTTGAACAGGTCGTTGAACCCCTTCGTCCCCCCGGTGAGAAACAGCGCCGTGAGGATTCCATCGAGCCAGTCCGCCCGGGTGAAGCCGAAAGGAGCCATCAACCGCATCCCAGCGCCGAAGGAGAGCCCCAGGCCGACGACGAGGGAGATGAGGCTGAGGATCCACTTCTTGTGGGGCTTGATCAGAATCTCGAGCGCAGGGTCCAGGAGCTCCAGCAATTGCTGGAGGGCGAGACTCGCCACGAGGGCCGGAACCAGTGCGTTGACCAGCTTGTCCATGTTCCCCTCCTGCCGCACGCGCGGACAATTCCCTATCAGGATAGCACAGCCCGGGCGGTGGATGATAACCGCCGGATGGTAGCGCATCACAGCACGCGCAACGCGGAGGCTCCCGTCTGCTGAGCCCCGGGCTTAGTTGCGTTCAGATACATATGAGACGGTGGCACGGTTCATAGCAGACCGGACTTCGAACCCTCACCCCTCGCCCTCGCGCAGCAGCCCGTAGCGACACTTGCGCCGCGCTGCGCGCAGCGCAGTGCAGGTGAGCGGAGGGCCTCCCCCTGCATGGGGGTGCCCGCAAATTCGGAACAGGAACCGCAGGGGGAGGGGGGGCAACCGTGCACCCTGTGCTTTGTCGTCATGGCCAGCGTCGTGCGAGGTGATTGCTGACCCGTGAGGCCTCGTCCTGTCTTGTATGTATTGAACGAGTACAGGGCTTGACTTCCTGACCAGGCTGCTGTAGAGGTTCAGCCAGGCGGAGCGCCGCCTGACGAGGCCGCCATGCCAGACAATCTCAGCCTCTACCGCTCACCGGAGGGATACCAGGAAGTCATGGCCTGCTATGAGGCCGCGCTTCACCGAATGACGGTGCCCTATGGGGAGCGCATGGTGCCGACCCGGCTCGGCGAAACCCATGTTCTGGTGACGGGGCCCGAAGCGGGGCAGCCATTGGTGCTCTTCCATGGCTGGAACACCAACGCCGGCGGTTGGTGGCCGCAGATCAACGATCTCGCCCTGTCCCGCCGCGTCTACGCTCCAGACACGATCGGCCAGGCCGGCAAGAGCGCGCCCGTGCGACCATCGGTCCGCGGCCCAGCCTACGGCCAATGGGCAGCCGATGTCATTGGAGCGCTCGGCTTGCACCAGGCCCACGTCGCTGGCGGTTCCGGCGGTGCCTGGTTGATCCTGAAGCTGGCAGACGTCGCCCCGGAGCGCATCCGGAGCGCGGTGCTCCTCGGCCCGGCGGGAATCGCCCCTATCCGGTTGGCCTTCGCATTGCGGGCGCTGGCCATCGGCTGGCTCAGGCCCGGGGAAGCCACCCCCTTCGAGTTGGCCCGGCTCGTCAATCCGCCTCCACTGAAACGAGATGAGGACCACATCCGGGCCGACGCCCCGTATAGCCTGTACTTCAAGAACCAGCTGCCTCCTCCAACCCTGCCTGACCGCGCCCTGCGGCACCTGGCCGCGCCGACACTCTTGCTCGTTGGCAAACACGAGGTGATCTTCAATCCGCAAGCCGTCGTTGCCAGGTCCCGCCGCCTGATCCCCAACCTGGTCGCGGCGGAGCTTGTCGACAGCGCCGGCCACGACCTCACCTACAATCAGCCAGACTGGATCAACCAGCGCATCCTGCGCTTCCTGGATGAGGTCGAGGCCGCAGAGGCCCCCGCCTAATCATCGCCGCCAGAGCCAAGAGGCCATCCAGGGCGGTCGGGGCGGATGGCCTCTCGTCATGTCGGCGGAGGAGACTGCCGCCCCGGCGGCTAGCGCTCAGGGGCGGTTGTGATTGGCTCCACCTGCACCGTAAGGACCAGGTAGCTCGCCCCACCGCGTGTCAGGCCGATGTCAGGCGAATGTTGCCCGGCGACAGCGAATCATGCTACAAGAGAACGGGATTTGAGGTCATCTGCCGGAGGGTTGAATGTCTTCACGCAAGAAGGGTACACCCTGGATCCTTTGGCCGTTCGTCGCCATTTGGCGACTGGTCGCTGGCATCATCGAGATGACCGGGCGGCTGGTGGCCGTGATCCTGGGGCTGGTGTTGATGATCGTGGGGGTGGTGCTGAGCGCGACGGTCGTGGGAGCGGTTGTGGGCATTCCGCTGATCGTGTTTGGCTTCCTCCTGGTCATCCGAGGCTTCTTCTAGAACGTCGAGTCTGGCGGGTTCAGGCATTGGCTGCAGCGGCCTAGCCTGCCTATCTCCTGATTCAGTTTGGCGACAGGAGGATGGCTTAGCTCTGCCGAAGCCGGACGACGGTGACGCCGTCGCCTCCCTCGCCCTCGCTGCCGGCTTCAAATGAGGCGACGTACGGGTTGGTCTTCAAGGCTTCCCGGATCGCCTGCCGCAAGCGCCCTGTGCCTTTGCCATGAATCACCCGAAACCACGGCATCCCCGCCAGGTAGGCCGCGTCCAGGCGGCGCTCGAGCTCGTCCAGCGCCTCGTCGGCCAGTGTTCCCCGCAAGTCCAGTTCCAGCAAGGGGACAGGGGCTGCTGGCGGTAGAACGGCGGGCGATACCTGCTTGGCCGTCGCGGCGGCCCGGCGACGTTGCTTTGGGGTGGGGCTCTCGACAGCCGCCGGGATGGCCAACTCCTCCAGCCGCGCCCGCACGCGCAAGCGACCGATCTGGACCTCGGCCTGATCTGCGCTGATCGTCGAGATCACCCCGTCCATTCCCAATGTGGGCAGCCGCACCCTGTCTCCCGGACGAAGCGTGGCTGGACTCCGTTCCACCTCACCCGGCAGACGTGCGACGGGCTCCTCAACCCGCTCCTCGAGCGCCTCCAGATCGGGCTCGATTGCCTTGAGTGCCTCCAGCGGCTGGCCAGCGCGCGCCAACCGCCGACGAAGGGTGATCAGCTCCTGACGTACCGCCTCGGTCTCCTCGCCAGCCTCACGCCGGGCCTGCTCCAGCACCTGGCGACGCTCCTCCTCGATCGCCCGCAGGCGCTCCCGTAACTCGGCCTCCGCGGCCCCCACTTCCTCCCGCGCCTCCTCGGCCTCCTCCCGCGCCTGGCGGGCAAGGTCCCGTTGCCGGTGGATCTCATCCAGCAGGCTCTCGGCTCGCAAGTCCTCGGGGGAGACCAGTGCTCGGGCGCTCTCGATGATCGGCGCCTCCAATCCCAGGCGTTCAGCAATCGCCAGCGCGTTCGACCGTCCTGGTAGGCCCACGGTCAGGCGGTAGGTGGGCCGCAGTGTCTCCAGGTCGAACTCGACACTGGCGTTCTCGACGCCTGGGGTCGCGTGGGCAAAGGTCTTGAGCTCCGGATAGTGCGTCGCAACCAACACGGTCACCGGTCTATCGAGGAAGGCGGACAGGATAGCACGGGCCAGGGCTGAACCCTCTTGCGGGTCGGTGCCAGCTCCCAGCTCATCCAGGACAACCAGGGAGCGCGGGCCAGCCGCCACCAGGATCCGGATGGTGTTGGTGATATGGGAGGAGAAGGTCGAGAGTGACTGCTCGATCGACTGCTCATCCCCGATGTCGGCGAAGACACCGTCGAACACCGATAGCTCCGAGCCCGACGTGGCGGGGATGTGCAACCCACATTGGGCCATGAGGGCCAGCAGACCGGCGGTCTTGAGCGTCACCGTCTTGCCTCCGGTGTTGGGGCCGGTGATGACCAAGGCATACACCCCCGGGCTCATGACCAGATCGATCGGGACGACGGTCGCCGGGTCAAGGAGAGGATGCCGCGCAGCCAGCAGGCGGACGGTCGAGCCCGGGCCCTGCACGGCCTCCCCCGAGAAGGGGAGCAGGATCGGCTCACTGGCTCGCAGCACCTCCGCGTAGCGGGCTTTTGCGAAGGCCAGGTCGAGGTCAGCGATCGCCTCGACCGTCCGGGCGATCGCAGCCGACTGGGCGCCAATCTGCCCCGACAGGGCGGCGAGAATGCGCCGCACCTCGTCGCGCTCGGCCAGTTCCAGCTCGCGCACCTGATTGTTGTTCTCCACCACCGTCAAAGGCTCGACGAACAACGTCGCCCCGGAGGCGGACTGGTCGTGGACGACTGCCTTGAGCTTGCCCTTGAACTCGGCGCGCAGCGGCACGACGAAACGCCCTTCGCGCTGGGTGATCAGCGACTCCTGCAGCAAGGGCATGATCTTGGGGTCGCCGAGGAGCCGCTGCATCTTGGTCATCAGATGCTCGCGAGCCAGGCGGAGATCTCGCCGGATCGTGGCCAGCCCGTCGGAGGCGCTGTCAAGGACTTCGCCTTGTTCGTCCAGCGTGCGCGAGATGGCGTCGATCAGCCCGGTGCACGGTTCGAGGGCTGAGGCCATGCCCGCCAAACGGGGGAACTGGGTTGCGAGCTTCTCAAAGATGCGAGCCAGCGTTCGGGCTGAAATCAGGGTACTCTTGATGTCGATCAGCTGGGCCGGGTCGAGCACGCCCCCCCGCGCCGCGATCTCCGCTTCGGACCGGACGTCGTGGGCGCCGCCGATCGTGAGATCGCTCCGGGTACTCAGGAGCAGGCGCGCTTCGGTGGTCTCCGCCAGGCGGCGACACGCCTCCTCGAGATCAGTTGTCGGGCTGAGGGATCGAGCCAGCGCCGCCGAGGCGGAAAAGGCTGCATAGCCGGCCAGGCGGTCGAGGATCTTGGGGAGTTCGAGCGTGGCTAGTGACTTCGGGTCCACTTTGGTCGGCAGTGTACCATGAATGCCTGAGGGTGACGGCTGGCGGCCGAGGACCCGCCATTCTTCACTGCCCGGTGGGTCCGAATCGGCGCATGATGGGGGCGCGAGTGCCGCGGCATTCCTCTTTTCTCGCCAACACCTCCGGAGGAAGAGCATGCAGGACCTGACCGAGCACTTCGTCGAATTGATCCGTCGTACCTCGACCGACCTCTCGCCCGACATCGAAGAAGCCCTGCTCCAAGCCCGCGCCGACGAAACCCCTGGCTCTGCTGCCCAGGGTGCTCTCGACAGCATCCTGCAGAACGTCGACCTGGCCCGCAAGAAGTCGTCCCCGATCTGCCAGGACACCGGGACGCCCATCTTCTACGTACAACACCCCCGGGGATGGAGCACCCGCCTGCTGCGGGAGCAGATTCGGGCGGCGGTGGCGCAGGCCACGGCCAAGGCCTATCTGCGGCCCAACGCCGTGGACGCCATCACCGAGAAGAACAGCGGCAACAACCTGGGAGACGAGTCCTTCCCGACGATCCACCTCGAGGAAGTTGAGGGCGATACACTGATCGTCGACCTGATGCTGAAGGGCGGCGGCTGCGAGAACTGCGGCGCCCAGTATTCGCTGCCCCACAGCGCGTTGGGCGCTGGGCGAGACCTGCAGGGCGTGCGCAAGGTCGTCCTGGACGCTGTCTACAAGGCGCAGGGGTACGGCTGCGCCCCGGGCGTCATCGGCGTGGCCATCGGCGGCGACCGGGGGTCAGCCTACTACACCTCCAAGGAGGTCCTGTTCCGCAAGCTGGACGACGCCAACCCCGATCCCTCTCTGGCAGCCTTGGAGACTCGCCTGGCTGAGGAGGCCAACGAGTTGGGCATTGGACCGATGGGCTTTGGGGGCAAGACGACAGTGTTGGGCGTCAAGGTGAGAGGCATGCATCGCCTGCCCGCCAGTTTCTTCGTGACCATCTCCTACATGTGCTGGGCCCACCGCCGTCGCCGGCTGACCGTCCGCAACGGCGAAGTCGTGATCGAGTGAGCGGAGGCTACCATGCGCGAGCTCAAGATCCCCGTCAGCGACGATGCCATTCGCGACCTAAAGGTGGGCGACCCCGTCCTCCTCACCGGCGTGATGCTCACCGGCCGGGACGCCGCCCACAAGTGGATGATGGACACCTTCGTCAAGCAGACTCGCAAGCCACAGGGCGATGACCTGGAGGTGTATGAGGCCATCAAGCCGCTGCTGGCAGGCAGCGCCATCTACCACTGCGGCCCAGTCGTCGCTGGCTTGGACACCAAGGACTACCGCTTCGTCGCCGCCGGCCCAACGACCAGCAATCGCGAAGAGCCCTACCAGGGCGACGTCATGCGCCACTTCAACTGCAAGGCCGTGATCGGCAAAGGGGGGATGGGGCCGAAGACGCTGGCCGCCTGCGCCGAGGTCCCCTGCATCTACCTGCACGCCATCGGGGGCGCGGCGACGCTCATCGCCGAGACAGTGAAGCGCGTCGTCGGTGTGTACAAACTCGAGTTCGGGGTGCCGGAGGCGATGTGGGTGATCGAGGTCAATGGTTTTCCAGCCGTGGTGACGATGGATTCGCATGGCGGGAGTCTGCATGCCAAGATCGAAGCGGAGTCAAAGGCTGCGCTCCAGAGGCTTCTCGCCGCGTAGACCCCAGCTCAGATTCTCAGAAGACACGGAAGAGGCAGCGGACGGCCCAGGGATCGGCCGTCCGCGAGGCGTTTTGGGATAGCATAGCTGTTTACGCGGCCGATAGCCGCCTTGGGTCTAGCCTGCCGGCGCCAGCCGCGCCAACACCGCCCGGTGGTCGGAATGTGGCCCGGTGGGACCGTCGAGGTGTCGCGCCTCCAGGACCTTCCACCGTCGCCCTTCCGCTTTCAGGAAGAGGTAGTCCAGCCGGCTGCGGAGCGCTCGCCCACCCCAAGGCAAGCGCCACTCATGCGTGGTCCCATCGGCAAAGGGATGGATATGGCGGAAGATGTCCAGCCAGGTGCTCTGCGCCCGCACGATCTGGCGCGT
Organism: uncultured Anaerolineaceae bacterium; assembly: GCA_964513155.1. GTDB lineage: Bacteria > Chloroflexota > Anaerolineae > Anaerolineales > E44-bin32 > DATEAV01. Next base: position 2,781 of record CAZEMA010000056.1, on the reverse strand, counting down.
GCGCTCATGGGCGTTGAAGTCCCCCCCGATCACAGCTGACCGGCCCCGGCTGCCCGCGGTTACCCAGCCGCGCAGGCAATCCAGTTGGGCCGAGTTACGCCAGGGGAGCAGTCCGAGGTGTACGGAGTAGGCAGCCATCGCGCCGCCGGGGGTATGGACATCGGCACCGAGCGCCACTCGATGGACGAAGGGCGTCGTCGTTGGCTCCAGATCGCGCACGCGCGGCTCGCGCAAGGGGTAGCGGCTGAAGACCGCCAGACCTTCCTCGAAACCGATGCCCATCTCGTGACCGTTGGCGCGGGTATAGACATAGGCCATGCCGAGTCGGTCGGCCAGCCACTCATCGACGCGGATCTCCGGCGTCCGGGCCACTTCCTGGAGTAAGGCCACGTCGACCGCCTCCTGCTCGATAAGGCGGGCCAGGCCTTCCAGGCGGTCCGACAGCCGCCGGTGGCGCGGCCAGTCGTGCCACAGGTTGGCGCTAAGGACGGTCACCACTTCGGAGGGGGTGCGGGCACGCCGTTCGGGCCGGGCACGCACGAAAGAGCGGCCCACAGGCTCAGCCACGGCGGCCAGCCGCTGGACCGCCGGGCGCAGGGCGCGCAATCCCGGCAGGCGCTGCAGCCTGCCGGCCCAACGCTGGAACCGAACAACAAGCGACGCGCGGCATGACTGCCGCGCGTCGCAGAAGACCTCATCAGCTTCAGACAAGCTTCACTTTGCTTCCGAGTTGGCTCCCACGAGTATCCCTTTATACCACGCTCAGGGCTCCTGCAGCGTGGAACGCTGGTACCAGGGGCTGGGGCGGCGATCCCGCCGGCGCTCTGCACCCCACCCACGACTGACCTGACCCATTCGGTCCGTCATCTGCTGCGATGGCCGTCCTGTGTCGTGCCGGCCATGCCATGGTCTTCCACCTTCATCGACCCGACGACCTTGGCGCCGATCCGTACCTTCCTACCTCATTTCGGGTTCTACAAGACACCAGACGGGTTCGGGGATTGCAGACAGGAGGGAAGAGACCATGGTCAAGATTGTCACCGACAGCACGTGCAATCTCGACACCGAGGTGCTCACCGCGCACGACGTCCGGGTGGCTCCGATCACAATCCAGTTTGGCAACGAGACCTACGAGGAGGGGATCGACATCGATCGCGATCTCTTCTACCGCAAGATCGAGGAGATGGGGATCATTCCCACGACCTCTCAGCCCACCCCGGCGGTGTTTTCCCGCTACTACCAAGAGCTCGCCGCGCAGGGCCATCAGATCCTCGTCATCACGATCACCGGCAAGCTCAGCGGCACCTATCAGTCCGCCGTCCTGGCCAAGTCAATGGCTCCCGAGGCGGATGTCGAGGTCTTCGACTCGAAGTCCATTTCCCTGGGATCCGGCTGGATGATCCTGGAGGCCTGCCGGATGGCCGAGGCGGGCCGAGACCGGGCAGCGATCCTCTCCCGACTGGAGAAGATCCGCGCCGGCGGTCACCTCTTCCTCACCCCGGCCACCGTCAAGTACCTCCAGATGAGCGGCCGGGTGGGCAAGCTGCAGGGGGCGGTTGCCTCCCTGCTCAATGTAAAGCCGATCATCGCCTTGGCGGACGGTGTCCTGGAGGCCGGCGAGAACGTGCGCACCCGGGGAAAGGCCGTCGAGCGGTTGCTGGAACTGATTGAGGAGGCTGTTGGAACCTCAGACCCCGTGAACCTGGCCGTGATCCACGCCCGGGCCCCCGAGGACGGGCAGGCCCTGCTGGAGAGGGCAAAGGCTAGGCTCAACTGCCGGGAGATCCTGATGGAAGATCTGGTCTGCTCCCTGGCCGTTCACGGCGGTCCCGGCGTGCTGGGCCTTTTCGCCTACCGGGTGTAAGCCGGGCCCCTACCCGCGGCGGTACCGGTCCCAGACATCCCGCATTCCGCTCAGCCAGTCGGGGACGACCTCTTTGAGCGCACGCGGCCAGGTGAGGATGATCACGGCCAGCACCCAGGCTATCACCCATAGGCCAGAGGCCGGGGCGTCCCGCAGCGCCACCCAGAGGAACCAGCCGTAGATCGGAGCCTGGACGAGCATCCCCAACGACCGGGGGACCCCCCAGCGCCAGAACACCAACGCCCAGACGAGCATATACAGGCCGGCCAGCCGCAGATCCACATACCCCGCTGCCAGCAGGTACAGCAGCAGGCCGAACGAGACCATGATGTCGATTTCCAGGTCATGGTCCCCGACCCAGGTGTTGTACGAGATCCGGCTTCGCCGGGCGATCGGACCGTCCAAGGCATCGCCCGTCCAGGCGAGGATCAACACCCAGCAGGCGACCGGAAGAGCCTGGGCCCGCTGCGACACCCCGAGCCACAGAAAGAACAACGCCAACAGGCCCCGGCCAATGCTGACGATGTCGGCAACTTGCTTGGCAACCAGCATGGCAGCCTCACCCAGTCGTCCTCGGCTTCTAGCTCGCCGCTTCGCCCAGATGTCCCCCTACTCCCCATTGTACTACTGCGAGTCCAGAGCCACTTCGGATTCCATGGGCGAATCGGACTAGGAGTGTGATGAAAGAGCCTTGCTTCCTGGAAGGAATTCGCATACATGGTGGTTGGGGCAGAGCCCCAACCACCATGTATGCGGTCTTCTTCTCCGGGCAAGGCGGCTTTTCATCAGCCCGCTAGTGTCCCGTCTCGGGTGTTCGATGAAGAAGTCCTTCGCATTTGGCGAGGCCGTCTCGCCCCGGCGGGCCGTGAGGTTGCCATCGACACAGCCGAGTGTGGCGGAGAGGGGGAGGAACTCAA
>CAZEMA010000055.1:12656-15459 GCA_964513155.1 uncultured Anaerolineaceae bacterium | reverse complement strand
CGCAGCGCGGCGCAAGTGTCGCTACGGGCTGCTGCGCGAGGGTAAGGGGTGGGGGGCGGTAAGCCCGCGATTGCCTGATTCAAGCGGCGCAGAAGCGCAAAAGGCTCTTGTAGGAACTTGCAAAACGGAACACGAGGGTGCCTGGGGGAATCGCCTCGAACTACCTTCCCACGGATTGGCACCAACCAACGCCGGCCTCTAGACGGGGCTGTGCTCCAGGACACGGAGAAGGGGTTCTCCTGATTCCCTGCTTTGACCGCTTCTCCTCGCTGTGATAGAATGCACCGGCAATACAGACGCATCTTGTCGTAATTCGGCGAACAACCCTGGCGGTGCGCGCGATGGCCGGTGAGTATCTGCCCATCCTGGTGCTGATTGTTCTGGCGGTGGCCCTCGCCTCCATCGCTGTCCTGCTCGGGCACGCCTTTGGCCCGCGGCGGCCCTCCCAGCGCAAGGCCGAGTCGTACGAGTCCGGCATGCGTCCCTTCGGCCCCGGCCGGCGGCGGATGCCCGTCCATTTCTACCTCGTCGCGGTCCTCTTCATCCTGTTCGACATCGAAATCGTCTTCATGCTGCCCTGGGCGGTGGTCCTGCGTGACCTGCGGGCAGGGGGACTCCTGGAGATGGGCGTGTTCGTCTTTGTCCTCCTGGTGGGGTTCGTCTACGCGTGGAAGAAGGGAGCCCTCGAATGGGAGTAGAGCAGAAGCTGGGCAACCTGGGTGTGGTCACAACCAAGCTGGAGCAGGCGATCAACTGGAGCCGCACCCGGGCGATGTGGCCGATGCTCTTCGGTCTCGCTTGCTGCGCCATCGAGATGATGAGCGCCCAGGCTTCCGACTACGATATGAGCCGGTTCGGCATGGAGCTGATGCGGCCCAGCCCGCGGCAGAGCGACCTGATGATCGTCGCTGGGCGCGTCAGCCGCAAGATGGCGCCGGTGCTGCGGCGACTGTATGACCAGATGCCCGATCCCAAGTGGGTGATCTCGATGGGAGACTGCGCCTCCTGTGGGGGGGTGTTCAACAACTACGCGATCGTCCAGGGAGTTGACGAAGTCGTGCCCGTGGACGTTTTCGTGGCGGGGTGCCCGCCGCGCCCTGAGGCCCTGATCCACGGGATCTTGACCCTGCACGCGAAGATCCAGGGAGAGACAATGAAGGACTGGGCCTAGCCAAAGGGGTTCGAGGAGGGCCGACCGGAGAAGCCGCCATGAGCCACACGGAGAAAGCCATTGCGGCCCTGCGAGGGCAACTCGGGGAAGGGGTCCTCGAGGTTGAATCGTTCCGCGACCAGACCACGGTGGTGCTGAGGCCAGAGTCGGTTCTAGCGGCCTGCCGCCTCCTGCGCGACGACCCCGCTCTCCGTTTCGACTTTCTGGCGGCCCTCACCGCCGTCGATTACTGGCCGGAGGAACCCCGCTTCGCTGTCGTCTATCAGTTCTACAGCATCCCCAATCGAACGTTTCTTGCGGCGCGTGTGCCTCTGCGCAGCCAATCCGCACGGATCTCGACCATCGAATCCATTTACCCCTGCGCCAACTGGCACGAGCGGGAGGTGTATGACCTGTTCGGGATCGAGTTCGAGGGACATTCCGATCTGCGGCGGATCTTGATGCCTTATGACTGGGAAGGCTACCCGCTGCGCAAGGACTACCCGCTGGGCTACGAGGAGGTCCAATTCAGCTTCAATCACGAGGAGATCGACCGCAAGAAGCCGTATGCGAAGGAGTAGGGCGGGGGAGGCCGGCGAGGACGATGGCGCCGAAGCGACCGGAAGGCGATCCTCCCAGCGGTCTGACGCGAATGCAGGCGGCTTGAGGATGGGGCAGGGCTGAGCCTCCATTTCGGCCTGTAGGGATCAAGAGAATGCAGCAACCTCCGATGGAAGTCACACTCGAGGAACTCAAGCATCTGGTCTCGTACCGGGCGCTCGAGGGCGAAACCATGCTGCTCAACATGGGGCCGCAACACCCGAGCACCCATGGTGTCCTCCGACTGTTGCTTGAGCTTGATGGTGAGACAGTTGTCAACTGCATCCCCGACATCGGCTTCCTGCATACCGGTATTGAGAAGAACATGGAGGCCAAGACCTACACCCAGGCTCTGGTCATGACCGACCGCACGGACTACCTGAACACGGTCGGCAACAACCTGGTCTACTGCCTGGCGATCGAGAAGCTGGTCGAGTTGGATGTCCCTCCCCGGGCTCAGGCGGTCCGCATCATCCTGACCGAACTACAGCGGATCGCCTCCCACCTGGTTTGGCTGGGGACGCACGCCCTTGATCTGGCGGCGATGTCGGTCTTCCTGTACACCTTTCGAGAGCGGGAGATGATCCTCGACATCCTGGAGATGTGTTCGGGCGCGCGGATGATGACTTCCTACATCCGGCCGGGCGGGCTCTGGCGGGACCTGCCTCCCGGATTCGAACAGGCCGTTCGGGAGTTCCTGCGAGCCTTCCCGGCCCGCATCCGGCAGTATGAGAGACTGCTGACCCAGAACCCGCTCTGGATCGATCGCACGAGAGGCATTGCCGTGATCTCGGGCGAGGAGGCGGTCCGTTGTGGGTTGACCGGCCCGAGCCTGCGAGGCTCCGGCGTCGACTTCGACTTGCGCAAGGCTGTCCCCTACGCGGGGTATGAAGCGTATGCATTCGACGTTCCCCTTGGGACCCACGGCGATGTCTACGACCGGTATGTGATCCGGATGGAGGAGATGCGCCAGTCGCTACGCATTGTGCAACAGGCGCTGGACCGCCTGCCTGACGGACCCTTCCTCAGCGACAACCGTAAGTTCGTCCCGCC
>CAZEMA010000055.1:0-12556 GCA_964513155.1 uncultured Anaerolineaceae bacterium | reverse complement strand
TGGACCGCCTGCCTGACGGACCCTTCCTCAGCGACAACCGTAAGTTCGTCCCGCCGCCGCGCTCGGAGTTGGGCGTCAGCATGGAGGCGCTGATCCACCACTTCAAGCTGTGGACGGAAGGCTTCCCCGCGCCAAAGGGCGCGGTCTACACGGCCGTCGAATCCCCTCGCGGCGAGTTGGGCTGCTACCTTGTCGGGGATGGTGGGCCCAAACCCTACCGCGTCCACTTCCGGGCCCCGAGCTTCGCCAACCTGCAGGCGCTGCCCAAGCTGGCCAAAGGCCACTTGGTGGCGGACCTGGTGGCGATCATCGGGAGCCTGGACATTGTGTTGGGGGACGCGGATCGGTGAGGCCGGGGGCGAGGAGGGACGTCGCGGGGCGGCTGACGTGAGGGTACCAGGATTGATGGATGCAAGCGTTGCTGGCTGAGCGATACCCCACAGAGGTTGAGGCCATCCTTGCCAAGCATCCGCCTGAGCGGAAGCGCGCTGCGGTCTTGCCACTGCTCCACCTGGCGCAGCGAGCCTATGGTCGCGTAACGCCGGAGGCGATCGATGAGATCGCCCGCTTGCTGGACATCGATCCCACCCAGGTCGGCTCGCTCGTCGGCTTCTACAGCCTCCTCTACGATCGCCCGCAGGGGAAGTACCGCCTCCAGATCTGCGCCGACTTGCCCTGTGCGTTGCGGGGCGCAGATGCCTTCGCACGCGAGCTGTGCCAGCGGCTGGGAATCGAGCCGGGCGGGACAACCACCGACGGTCTGATCACGGTTGAGACGGTGATGTGCCTGGCTGCTTGCGACAAGGCACCCATGTTCCAGGTACAGAATCCCGAGGGGATCCACTACCACGAGAACCAGACCGTGGAGTCGGCCCTGGCTTTTGTTGACATGCTCCGCCAAGGGTTGGCCAATGGCTGAGCACCTTCTCCTCCGGCACCGGGACATTCCCTCCCTCGACCAGCTTGATGTCTACCTCCAGCACGGTGGCTTTGAGGCCTTCCGCAAGGTGGTCACGACCCAGACGCCCCAGCAGGTGATCGATGAGGTCAAGGCCTCGGGGCTTCGAGGCAGAGGCGGGGCCGGCTTCCCCACGGGGGGTAAGTGGTCCTTTCTGACGCCGGGTGTCTTTCCCCGCTACGTCGTCGCCAACGCCGACGAATCCGAGCCGGGCACTTTCAAGGACCGGGAGATCCTTGAGCACAATCCCTTCCAGTTCCTCGAAGGCACGGCCATCTGCGCCCATGCTGCCCAGGCTGAGACCGCCTACGTCTACTGCCGGGGCGAGTTCTGGGATATCGCTTGCCACCTCGAAGAAGACCTGGAGGCCTTGCGCCAGCAAGGTCTGCTGGGGAAGGGACTCTTCGGCACGGGGTACAACCTGGATATCCACACCCATCTCGGCGCCGGGGCTTACATCTGCGGCGAGGAGACGGCGCTCCTCGAATCGATCGAGGGAAAGCTTGGCCAGCCCCGACTCCGGCCTCCCTTCCCGGCCGCCGAGGGACTGTACGGCAAGCCCACCGTGATCAACAACGTCGAGACGTTGACCAACTTGCCGCCCATCCTCAACCGTGGCGCGGCCTGGTATCGCTCGATGGGGACCGAGAAGAGTCCGGGTGTCAAGATCTTCAGCCTCTCCGGCAATGTGCTCCGGCCCGGCAACTACGAATTGCCTCTGGGGACCACCTTCCGAACGCTGATCTACGAGCACGGCGGCGGCATCCCCGGCGGCCGGCAGATCAAGGCCATCCTGCCCGCCGGCGCCTCCTCGACGATCCTTCCAGGCACGGATGTAATCCTCGATACCCCGATGGACTACGAATCCGTGCAGGCCATCGGCTCCGCGCTCGGCTCGGCCTCCATCATCGTCCTGGATGACAGCGTTGACCTGTCCTGGGCGGTCCTCAAGACGACGCGCTTCTTCGAGCACGAGTCATGCGGCAAATGTACGCCCTGCCGCGAGGGGACCTACTGGATGTTGCACGTCGCCGAGTGCATCCAGCGGGGGGAATGCAGGGCCGAGGACATCGACCTGTTGGATGCTGTGGCGCGGCAGATACAGAACAAGTGCCTGTGCGCCCTGGGTGAGTTCTCCACCATGGCAGTCGTTTCCGCCATCCAGCACTTCCGGTCGGACTTCGTGGCTCACACGGAAGGGGCGCGATGAGCCAAGCCATGGTCACGTTGACGGTCGATGGGGTGAAGATCGCGGTTCCCAAGGGGACGCTGATCATCGACGCCGCCAAGCAAGCGGGCGTCGACATCCCAGTCTTCTGCTACCACCCCAAGCTCAAACCGGTGGGCATGTGCCGGATGTGCCTGGTTGAAATCGGGCGCCCCGTCGTCGACCGGGCCACAGGCGAGGTCCAGCTCGACGAAGGCGGCCAGCCGGTGATCAGCTTTGGCCAGAAGCTGGAGACCGCCTGTACGATGCCGGTGGGGGAAGGCTGGGTGGTCCGAGGGGACACGGAGATCGTGAGGGCCGCGCGGCGGGAGGTGATCGAGTTCCTGCTCACCTCCCATCCACTCGATTGCCCGATCTGTGACAAGGGCGGCGAGTGCCCGCTGCAGAACCTGACGATGGCCTATGGTCCGGGCAAGAGCCGTTTCCCCTACGAAGACAAGATGCACCTGGCGAAGCGGGTGCCGCTCGGCGACCTGATCCTGCTTGACCGCGAGCGCTGCATCCAGTGCGGGAGATGCATCCGCTTCCAGGAGGAGGTCGCGGGCGAGCCAGTGCTCGGGTTCAGCGAGCGTGGCCGCCACATGGAGATCACCACCTTCTCCCAGCCGGGCTTCGACTCGGTCTTCTCCGGGAACACTACCGACATCTGCCCGGTTGGCGCGCTGACGACGGCGGACTTCCGCTTCGAAGCCCGGCCCTGGGAGCTCAAGTCGGCGGCCTCGATCTGCCCGCATTGCCCGGTCGGCTGCAACTTGATGCTGAACACACGGCGCCAGCCCAACGCCGCGGGCAGGATTCTCGTCCAGCGGGTGATTCCCCGGCAGAACGAGGCGGTCAATGAGATCTGGATCTGCGACAAGGGACGGTTTGCCCACCACTTCGCCGCCAGTCCGGCCCGGCTAAGCAGCCCGCTGGTCCGCAGGAATGGCCAGCTGGTCGAGGCGAGCTGGGAGGAAGCGCTAGTTCGTGCCGCTGAGGGCCTGCGCGCTGCTGGGACTGGCGTCGTTGGGGTCGCCGGCGGGCGGGCCTTCAACGAGGACCTGTTCGGTTTCCGACGCCTGGTGGAGGGACTCGGCGGCCGGGCGGTCCTGGCCGAGCCGATGGCCGGCGGTGAGCTGGTGCAGCGATTCGGGTGTGGCGCGAGCGCCGACCTCGGCCAGGTGGGACAGGGGGACACCGTTCTGGTGATCGCCTCCGACTTGCAGGAGGAGGCGCCCATCTGGTGGCTGCGGGTCAAGCAAGCCGCCGACCGCGGCGCGGGCGTGATCGTCGCCAACGCTCGAGCGACCCGGCTGGATCGGCACGCCACCCATCGTGTGCGCTTCCCTGCCGGGCGCGCCGCCCACGCCGCGCTGGGAATGCTCCACGCCGTGGCGGGTCGGGGCGAACTGGCCGGCTATGTCACCGACAAGGCTGGCCAGGAGGCGGCCGCCGCGCTGGCCTCGGCCCGCAACATGGTCGTCTTCTTCGGTCGCGAGGGCCTCGACTATGCTGGCACCGCGGCGCTGGCACAGGCCTGCGCCAATCTGCTGGCCGCAACCAGACACGCCGGACTCGAAGGGAGCGGACTGATTGCGGTCTGGCCGCACGCCAACACGCAAGGTGCCTGGGATATGGGGCTCCGGCCCGAGCCGGCCGGCCTGGGTGCTGCGCTGAAGGGCGCCAAGGCGGTCTACCTCATGGCAGCCGATCCCGCATGTGACGACCCTGATCTCGCAGAGTCTTTGCGGGCGGCCGGTTTCGTCATTGACCAGACCTTGTTCCTGACCGAGACTGCCCGCCTGGCAGATGTCGTCTTGTCTGCGCAAGCCTTCACCGAGCGCGAGGGGACGTACACCTCCGGGGAACGCCGCGTGCAGCGCTCCTTCCCGGCCGTGCCGCCTCTCCCGGGGTGCAGGCCGGATTGGCAGATTGTTGCGGAGATCGGCAAGCGGCTAGGGTTCGACTGGGAAGCCTCGTCGGTGGCGGCAGTCATGGCCGAGGTCGGCAAGGCCATCCCTGACTACGCTGATGTCAGCTATGGACGGCTGGCCCGCGTCGAGCCACAGTGGCCGGTTGTCGGCGGGCGAGACCTCGACTTCGGCGGCACAGCCTCCCGGAATGCCCAGGGCATGGGGATGAAGCTCCCGTCGAGCCCGCAGGCTGAGGGTCGCGCCGATCCCGAATGGACGCGACCGCCGGAGCCGCCGTCTGGATCCGGCCTCCTCCTGGTTCCGGTCACCAGGCTCTTCGACCGGAGCACAACCGTTTTGCCCTCGAAGGTGCTCGCCCTGCGGCTGGCATCCGCCAGGCTGGAAATCAACCCGGCCGACGCGGCCCGCCTGAGCATCGGTGAAGGTCAAGAGGTAGAGGTTCATTGGAGCGAACAGACGCAACGCCTGCCTGCGGCCATCAGGGCTGGGGTGCCGGCGGGCGTTGTCCTCGTGCCGCGGGGAGTTGGCCTCCCTATTGAGGCACCGGCCGTCGCTCAGATTCGGCCGGTAGGCTAGCAGGAGAAGCATGGACTTCGGACTGCTCCTCGAATGGACCATCAAGTCGGCCATCCTGCTACTGATGGGGCTGACCGGCTTCGCCTACCTGACGCTTTTCGAGCGCAGAGTGCTGGCGCGCATGCAGGTCCGCATCGGTCCCAACCGGGCCGGTCCCTGGGGCCTGTTGCAGCCGGTCGCCGATGGTCTCAAGCTGATCTTCAAAGAGGAGCTGATCCCGGCGGGAGCCGACCGGCTGCTCTTCATCCTGGCCCCCATCGTCACCGTCGTCCCGGCGCTCATCCTGCTGGCGGTCATCCCCTTCGGTCCGGTGGTCAGCCTCTCTGGGCGGCAGATCAGCCTTGGCCTGGCGGATGACATCAACGTCGGCGTGCTCTATCTTGCGGCGGTGACCTCGATCAGCATCTACGGGATTGTGCTGGCAGGCTGGTCCTCCAACAACAAGTACGCCCTGATGGGCGGGATCCGGTCCTCGGCGCAGATGGTGAGCTACGAGTTGGCGTTGGGGCTGGTCTTCGTTGGGCCGATCATTCTGGCGGGGTCGATGAGCCTGCGGCACATCGTGCTGGATCAGGAACATCTGTGGTATGTCTTCCTGCAGCCTATCGGCTTCCTCATCTTCCTCATCGCCTCGCTGGCCGAGGTGAACCGGGCGCCGTTTGACATGCCGGAGGCCGAGCAGGAATTGACGGCAGGCTACCATGTTGAGTACTCGGGGATGAAGTTTGCCCTGTTCTTCATGGCCGAGTACGTCAAGATGATCGCCGTGAGCGTCATCGCCGCCACATTGTTCCTGGGCGGCTACTGGGGGCCGTTTGTCGAGCAGGTGCCCTGGCTGGGCCCGCTGTACCTGTTTGTCAAGGTCGTGGCCCTGGTCTTCCTGCAACTATGGGTGCGGGCGACGCTGCCCCGCTTCCGCTACGATCGGCTGATGGCCTTCGGCTGGAAGGTTCTGTTGCCGTTGTCGCTGCTCAACATCGTGACCACGGCCCTGATCGTGGTCCTGAGGCGGTAGGGAGGTTCGGATGCAGGTGCTCGAGCTGGCGCGCGGGATGTGGACGACGCTGCGCAGCATGTTTGAGAAGCCGGTGACGATCGCCTACCCGGAGGTCAAGCGGCCGGTCCGGGAGCGGTTCAAAGGACGGCATGAACTGAAGCGCTACGACAACGGTTTGGAGAAGTGCATCGGCTGCTCGTTGTGCGCCGCTGCCTGCCCGGCGGATGCCATCTTCGTCGAGGCGGCCGAGAACACCGATGAGGCGCGCTACTCGCCCGGCGAGCGCTACGCCAGCACGTACGAGATCAACATGCTGCGCTGCATCTTCTGTGGCTACTGCGAGGATGCCTGCCCGACAGAGGCCATCGTGCTGGAGCACAACTACGAGCTATCGTTCACTGAGCGGCGCCAATCGGTCTACCCGAAGGACCTCCTGCTGGTGCCAGTTCCGCCGGGGGGCCGGCCGACGCCGATGCGGGTCGAGCCAGGCGCCTTCGATCGGTCGATTCCATTGATGAAGGACGCGGCATGAGACGGCGGAGGTTCGGCGCCCGTAGCAGGATCGGGGGCCACGCCTCTCTGCAATCTCTCAGCGAGAAAGCGACCTCATGACCCCCGATCTTCTCCTCTTCCTCGGCCTAGCGGCGATCGCCATTGCGACGGCGGTGGGCATGCTAATCAGCCGCAATGCTGTCTACTCCACCCTCTTCCTCGTCCTGAACTTCGTGACGGTGGCGGTGATCTATCTTCTCCTGAACGCAGCCTTCATCGCCATGGTGCAGGTCACGGTGTACGCTGGCGCCATCATGGTTCTGTTCCTCTTCGTGGTGATGCTCCTGGGGGCGGAGAGGCTATCGGAGAAGGAACCGCTAAGGTGGCAGCGCCCCATGGCGGTGATCCTCGGGCTGGGGCTGGTCGGCGAGATGGCCTACGCTGTCTTCGTCTCGCAGGCGCCCGCTCCTCCCCCCCCAGTCACAGGTGAGTTTGGCAGCCCGGCAGCCGTCGGCCTTCTGCTCTTCCGTGAGTATCTGCTGCCGGTCGAGGTCGCCTCGATCCTGCTCCTGGTGGCGATGGTCGGCGCGATCGTCCTCAGCCGCCGTGAGCGAAAGGGGGAATGATGAACGTGCCGACCTCCTATCTCGTGGACCTCTCGGCGGCCTTGTTCACCCTGGGGGTCCTGGGCGTGTTGATCCGGCGCAATGCCATCGTCGTCTTCATGTCGGTGGAGCTGATGCTGAACTCGGCCAACCTGGTCTTCATTGCTTTTGCCCGCGAGTTTCAGTCGCTGAGCGGCCAGGTATTCGTCTTCTTTACGATTGCAGTGGCCGCGGCCGAAGTCGCCGTCGGCCTGGCATTGATCGTGACCATCTTCAAGAGCAAGCACAGCATCGACATCGATCAGATGAGTGGCCTGAAAGGGTAGGGGCGTGGCATGTGGGGGCGTGGCATGCCACGCCCCTACAACGGAGAGGATGGATTGTGTTGCCTGAGGTAGCGGTGGGCCATTGGTTCGTCTACGCGCCCCTGGTCATCGCCCTTCCGATCATGGGACTGCTCGCCAATCTGGTCTTCGGGCGGCGGGCCGGCGAACGTTTCGTTGGAGTCACGGCCAGCGCCGCCGTCGGCCTCTCATTCGTCGTGGCTGTCCTTCAGCTTCTGGCCCTGCGCGTCCAGCCCGAGGGCAGCCGGGTGGTCGTCGCCGAGTGGATCCGCATTGGTACGCTTGTCGTCCCCTGGGCGCTCAAGATCGACAGCCTGTCGGTCACGATGATGCTGATGGTCTCGGGGGTGAGCACCCTGATTCACATCTACGCCGTCGGCTACATGCACGAGGATGTGCGCTTCCAGGGCGACCCCGGCCGCTACACGCGCTTCTTCGTCTACTTCAACCTCTTCGTCGCCGCCATGTTGGTGCTTGTCACCGGTGACTCGTTCCTGACGCTGTTTGTGGGTTGGGAGGGCGTTGGCCTATGCTCCTACTTGCTCATCGGCTTCTGGTATGAGAAGGGGGCTGACGGGATCGGCAACGCCCTGGCTGGCAAGAAGGCCTTCATAGTCAATCGCATTGGCGACTTCGGCTTCCTGATCGCTATGTTCCTGATCTTCCACACCTTTGGCAGCCTGCAGTTCGACGAGGTCTTCCGCCAGGCCGAGGCGCTGGGGCCGGCGGCCGGCGGCGCCCTGACCGCCATCACGCTCTTCCTGCTCCTCGGCGTCACCGGCAAGTCGGCCCAGCTGCCACTCTTCGTGTGGCTGCCCGACGCCATGGCCGGCCCGACCCCGGTCTCGGCCCTGATCCATGCGGCAACCATGGTCACGGCTGGCATCTACCTGACGGTCCGCAACCACCCACTGTTTGCCCTGGCGCCGATTGGGGCCGAGGCCGTCGCCTGGGTCGGCGCGATCACTGCTTTCTTCGCCGCCACAATCGCCTTGGGCCAGTATGACATCAAGAAGGTCCTGGCCTACTCGACCATCAGCCAACTGGGCTTCATGGTCTCGGCCGCTGGGATGGGCGCTTCTGTCGCCGCCATGTTCCACCTGCTGACTCACGCTTTCTTCAAGGCGCTGTTGTTTCTCTCGGCCGGGTCGGTCATCCAGGGCGTCGAACGGGGCCACCACGCCCTCTCGCACCAGGCACACGGCGAACCCTTCGACCCCAACGACATGCGCAACATGGGCGGCCTGGCCACCCGGATGGGGACAACCTTCGTGGTTTACCTGGTGGGGGCAGTCGCCCTGGCGGGTCTTCCTCCATTGGCCGGCTTCTTCTCCAAGGATGAGATCCTGGCCGAGGCTAGCACCCGGAGCCCGGCGATCTTCGTGCTCCTGGCGAGCGCAGCCTTCCTGACGGCCCTCTACATGGGTCGCCAGATTCTCTTAGTCTTCTTTGGCCGGGCAAGATCGCAGGCCGCGGTGCACGCCGTCGAGAGCCCTATGGTGATGACGCTCCCGCTCGTCGCGCTCGCGGTCCTGGCCTGCCTGGGCGGCGCGCTCAACCTGCCGGGCCTCCACACGTTGACTCATTGGCTAGGGCTGACCCTGGGCGAGACCGAGGCCGCGCCCTTCAACCTGCCGGTAGCGATCCTCTCGACCTCATTGGCGGTCATCGCGGTCGGCATCGCCTGGCTTGTCTACGGAAGGAACCCCCTGGAGCAGGGGGCGCCGGACCCGTTGCGCCGGCTACTGGGCCCCGTCTTCTCTGGAATCGAGCGGATGTGGAAGGTTGACGAGTTCTACGATTGGCTGGTCGTCCGGCGCTACGTCGCCCTGGCCGGATTCCTGGCCGATGTCATCGATGCCCGCTTCTGGCACGACTGGTTCCACGACACCTTGCTCGCCCGCTCTTTCCGTCAGGGCACCCGTTGGCTGGCCGAAGGCTTTGACTTGCCTGTGATTGACGGCGCCGCAAATGGCCTGGCGGCTCTGACGCAAGCGGCTGCCCAACGCTTACGGCGTCTACAGACTGGCTACGTCCGCAACTACGCCCTTTCGTTCTTGCTGGGTGCGGTCGTCTTGCTTGGCTACTTCTTGCTCCGGTGACGGACGGTTGAGGACCTCCCATGAATGCTCTTGACCCGATCCTCCTGACACTGGTGACCTTCTTCCCGGTCCTGGGCGTGCTGGTCGTGCTGCTCCTTCCCAGAGACCGCCAAGCAGCCTTGCGCTGGACGGCGCTGGCCACCTCAGCCGTCACCTTCCTGATCTCTCTGGTCTTGCTCGCCCGCTTCCAGCCCGGAAACGCCGATCTGCAGTTGACGATCCGCCTGCCGTGGATCTCGATTGCGGATTGGGATATCGAGTATGCCCTGGGCGTCGATGGCCTCAGCCTGCTGCTGGTCCTGCTGACCACCTTGCTGACGCCGATCGCTATCCTGTCCACCTGGACTGCGGTCGAAGAGCGGGTGAAGGAGTTCATGGTCTTCTTCCTGCTGCTCGAAGTGGGCATGGTGGGAGTCTTCCTGGCGCAGGACCTGTTCCTTTTCTACATCTTCTGGGAGTTCACCTTGGTGCCGATGTACTTCCTGATCGGCATCTGGGGTGGCCCGCGCCGCATCTATGCCGCCATCAAGTTCTTCCTGTACACGATGGCTGGCTCGATCCTGATGCTTCTTGCCATCCTGTGGCTGGGGCTGCGCCAGGGCACGTTCTCTATGCCCGATCTGATCGCCCAAGGAGGCATCCCCCGGGAGATCCAGACCTGGCTCTTCCTGGCCTTCGGCGCTGCCTTCGCCATCAAGGTGCCCATGTGGCCCTTGCACTCCTGGCTGCCGGACGCCCACGTGGAGGCTCCGACGGCCGGCTCGGTGATCCTGGCGGGGGTGCTGCTGAAGATGGGCACGTACGGTTTCCTGCGCTTCAACCTGCCGCTCTTCCCGCAGGCCTCCCTTCAGTTGGCCCCGTGGATGGCGCTCCTGGCGGTAGTCGGCATCCTCTACGGCGCGGCGGTCTCCTATGCCCAGAAGGACGTCAAGAAGCTGGTCGCCTTCTCCTCCGTTAGCCATCTGGGGTTCGTAATGCTGGGATTGTTCGCCCTCAACCCGCAGGGCATCCAGGGCAGCATCTTGCAGATGGTTAACCACGGTCTGAGCACCGGCGCCTTGTTCCTCATCGTTGGGATGATCTACGAGCGGCGGCACACGCGCGAGATGGAGGCCTTCGGCGGCCTGTGGAAGGTGATGCCGATCTATGGTGCGCTGACGTTGATCATCACCTTGTCCTCGATGGGCTTGCCCGGCCTCAACGGGTTCGTCGGCGAGTTCACCGTCCTCTTGGGAGCGTTTGGTTCCAGCGCCATCGGATCGCCCTGGTTCGCCGGGGCCGCCGCGCTGGGCGTCATTCTGGCCGCGATCTACATGCTGTACATGTTCCAGAAGCTCTTCCTCGGCCCTGCCGACAAGCCTGAGAACCAGGCCTTGAAGGACTTGAACGGGCGGGAGGTGGCCACGCTTGTCCCGATCATCGTCCTCATCTTCTGGATCGGGCTCTACCCCAGGCCGTTCTTCGCGCTCATGGCGCCCTCCGTTGCCAAGCTGGTGAACGTGCTCCAGGCAGCAGCCGCGGCGATGAGATAACCGATGAGCCCTCACGACCTTGTCGCCGTCCTTCCTCTGCTTCTCCTGGCAGGCTGGGCCTGTGCCCTCCTCCTTGTGGATGCCTTCCTCGGTCCAGGGCGCAGGGTCGTGGTGCCGATGCTGGCCGCCCTTGGGTTGCTGTCCGCGATGGCAGCCGTCGTCCTCCGCTTCGGCCGGGCCCAGCAGGGCTTCGGTGGCATGCTGCTGGCCGATGGCTTCGCTGACTTTCTCACCCTGCTCTTTCTGGCCGCCGGGCTTCTCGGGATCGCCATTGCCTACGACTACCTCAAACGCATGAACATCGAGCGCGGCGAGTACTACACCTTGCTCCTGTTCAGCATCTGCGGCATGGCGCTCATGGCGCATGCCGGCGATCTGCTCGTCGTCTTCCTGGCGCTCGAGCTGTTGTCCATCCCGCTCTATGTGCTGGCCGGCTTCGCCTACCCCCGGCTCGAGTCGGAGGAGGCGGCGCTCAAGTACTTCCTGCTCGGCGCCTTCGCCACCGGGTTCGTCCTCTACGGGATCGCCCTGGTCTACGGGGCGGCCGGGACGACCCGCCTGGCGGGGATCGTAGCTGCCGTCGCTGCCGGGGTCGCCTGGTCCGGCGGGCTGCTGGTCGGGGTCGCGTTGATCCTGGTCGGCCTGGGCTTCAAGGTGGCAGCCGTGCCGTTCCACATGTGGACCCCAGACGTCTACCAGGGCGCCCCTTCGTCGGTGGCGGCGTTCATGTCGGTAGGGGCGAAAGCGGGCGGCTTCGCGGCTTTGCTGCGCGTCTTCGTCACCGCCTTCCCGGCGCTTTCGGGGACCTGGGGGGCGACGGCTGGCTGGATCGCCGCAGCCACGATGATCTGGGGAAACGTGGCTGCCATCGCCCAGCCGAACCTCAAGCGAATGTTAGCCTACTCGAGCATCGCCCATGCCGGCTACCTCCTGATGGCGCTGGCGGCGAGCGTGCAAGCCAGGGTTGCGCCGCAGGCGGTCAGCGCGACGCTGTTCTACCTGCTGGCCTACGCCGCCGCCAACCTCGGAGCCTGGGCCGTTGTGGTGACCATGGAGAAGAAGGAGGGCGCCGGCCTGGCGATCGCGGACTATTCCGGGCTGGGCGCTCGCCGGCCGGGGTTGGCCCTGGCGATGACCGCTTTCATGCTTTCGCTTACAGGCGTGCCACCCACCATCGGATTTGTGGGCAAGTTCGTGCTCTTCCGGGCAGCGATCGACTCGGGTCTGATTGGGCTGGCGCTGGTAGGTGTGCTCACCTCGCTCGTATCTGCCTACTACTACTTGCGCGTCGTCGTGGTCATGTACATGCGGACCGGGGAGCCGGAGCCGCGTTCGGAGGGCTGGTTGAACGCCACCGTCGCCCTCACGGCGCTGGCTACCGTCGGCTTCGGCCTTCTGCCTGGCCCGCTGCTGGCGCTCGCCGAGCGCGCCAGCCTGTTGACGTTCCTTCCCTAGCGGTCGGATCGGCCTTTCTCCGCCCGTGCTGGCTCCAACGGATGGGATTTCACGTAGGGTTCCACTCTACCCGGCGCCGCCGCTTCAGAGAGCTGTGGATGCGCAATGTGTCTCTCGACCAAGGCGATGAGATCCTGAGGGACGTCCAGCTGCGGAAGGCGATTTGCCGTGGCCGGGACCGGCGTCTTGTTTTGCCGAAGAGCAGCTCACTCCCGTTTGACCGGCCATCGCCACCGTGCGTCGATGCGTCTGAGCATCGCTGCGCGAGCTAGCGTGGATCCGCCCTGGACCGCGGCCTTGGGAATCATCGCAGCCTCGCAACGAGGGCGCGGCCTGGGTGTTCTGTCTGATGCA
>CAZEMA010000054.1:0-16218 GCA_964513155.1 uncultured Anaerolineaceae bacterium | reverse complement strand
CCGTATCGCCTCTGGTCAAACTCTGTAATATGCGCCAGAGAGAGAGGTTCATACTCGACCGGGTCCATCTGGGCAATCACCCAGGCGTCTGGGTTCAGCCAGTCGGGCGCCCCGTCAAGTGTTACGACTGCTTGTTGCCACAAGCCCTGGTACTGCGGTGGCGCGACGTAGACGTAGTCGAATGCCTCGGGCGGCTTCCGATGGAGGAAGCTGAAGGAATCTGCGCGCACGATCTCCGCCCTGTCCCCCAGACGGGTGTGGTCCAGGTTGAGCCGGATGGTGCTCACGGCGCGCGCGCTCGCATCCACGAAGACAGCCCGCTCTGCCCCACGGCTCAGGGCTTCGATGCCAACACTCCCGGTTCCGGCGAAAAGATCGAGGAAGTGGGAGCTCACGACGTCAGCCCCCAGGATGTTGAACAGTGCCGCTTTCACGCGATCCATGACCGGCCTGGTTCCCGCGTCGGGAACCATCCGCAGCTTGCGCCCCTTCGCCGATCCTGCGATCACGCGCAACCGGGCCATCACGTCCTCGTGCGCATAGCCTCGCGCAGTCTGTGAGTAGCTTTCGTTGTGAGGAGTATGGAGCGGGGAGTGGCTATGCGCACTCGACCACCCGGCGAGCCGCTTTCAGGTTCGCCCGCGGCGCCACCACCGGCACAACGCAGCCGGCGCCCAGGATCAGCCCCCGTCCTCCAAGCGCGCGGATCGCATCCTGCGCCTCCGCCTCCACCACCTGCGGAGTGCCGAGCACTAGTGTCTCCCACCGGCTCAGTCCACCACAGACCGCCCCGGCCACTCGGCGCTTGCCCTCCACCAGCCCCGGCTCTGTTTGTCGGTCGTGCCAGTTCACCACCTGTACCGGGTACGTTTCCGCTAAGTCAAACATCAGTGCCTCACCGTGCAGATGGAGAACGTTCAACCAGAGACCGCCCGCGGCCTCAAGGATCTGTCGGTCATCGGCCTCGCCGAACCGCCGGTAAGCTTCCCGGTCCAGAATCCCGTACGTGGCATGCTGGACGGCGTAGAAAACCCCCGCGATGCCGCGCTTCCGCGCTTCCTCAACCCAGGCGATCGTCGACCGAGTGATCGTCCGTAGGCCCGCTTCCACTTCCGCGGGCGCCCGGCGCAGATGCTCGAGAAGGAGCTTCTCACCTGCCAGATGCTTCGCCTGAGTCAGCGGACTGAAGACGGTGGGCAGAACCGGGACGTCCGGGGCAGCCTGCCGCCGCGCGATCTCCAGGCAACGGAGTTGCGCTCCTAGCTCGCCCCGTATCGGATCCCGCGGCTCCAGCTTGGTCCAGTCCCGTGGCTCAACGACCACCACGCGCACGTAGTCCTTCGTCCCCTCCGGATTCCCCTTCCACGCGTCCTCAACCCCCCAATCTCGGACCGAGAAGGATGAGGCCGGCGTCACCTTGATCAGGTCGAAGTCGAACTCTCGCTGGTAGGAGACGGCCGAGTCCGCCAGCGTCTCCGGATCCGTGTCATCGACCGGAAAGTGTCGCCAAAGGGCAACCGGCACGCGGTCCACCGGTTCCCCCGCGATTGCCGCCTTCAGCCGCTCGCTCTTGTTCATCACAGCCATTCGTCGTTTCCTCGACACAGTCTCTCTTCGCATATCCCCGGATGTGCGCCCCGGGCCCAGCGGACTCCTCCTAGCCCTATCTTCGGCAGAACCGGATTCCCCCCCCGGCCCCGCGCCGCGGCCGATCAGCGTCGCAGCCTGCCAGAGAGACTCGAGCTCCTGCGCACAGCGGCCAGCCGGTTCGCTCGGCTGGGATCCTAGTTGAAGAACTCCGGGATCTGCTCTGGATGCTTCGCGACTCGTACGCCCGCCGCCTCAAGTGCCGCGATCTTGTCTGACGCCATGCCCGACCCGCCCTCGACGATGGCGCCGGCGTGCCCCATCCGTTTGCCCGGAGGCGCGGTCTGACCCGCTACGAAGGCAACGACTGGCTTCGTCATGTGATCGCTGATGAACTCGGCCGCCCGCTCTTCGTCCGTGCCGCCGATCTCCCCGATCAGGACCACCTTCTCGGTCCGCGCATCGTCTTCAAACAGGCTCAGGACATCGATGAACGAGGTGCCCACGATCGGATCGCCCCCGATACCGACGCACGTCGAGGCGCCCATGCCCCGCTGCTTGAGCGCGTAGAGCACTTCGTACGTCAGCGTCCCGGAGCGGGAGACCACGCCGACGTCGCCTGGAATGGCGATGTGTCCCGGGATGATGCCCACGTTCGCCTCCCCCGGTGTCAGTACACCGGGGCAGTTCGGCCCCACGAGCCGTGCCCCCTTCTGGTCCAGGTACCTGCGCACCTGCATCATGTCCTGCACCGGAATCCCCTCCGTGATGCAGACGATCAGGCGTAGGCCGGCATCGGCCTCCTCGAGAATCGCGTCGGCAGCGGAGTTTGCCGGCACGAAGATCAGTCCACAGTTTGCCTCGGTCGTCTCGACCGCCCACCGGGCGCAATCGAACACCGGGACCTTGCCCTCCAACACCCATTCCCCGCCTTTCCCCGGCGTCACTCCCGCAACGATCTTCGTTCCGTAGTTGAGCAACTGGGTCGAGTGGAACAATCCTTCGCGGCCCGTGATCCCCTGAACCAGGAGGCGCGTGTTCCTGTCAACCAGGATGCTCATCGGACCACCTCCTTGGCCGCCGCCACAGCCTTCTGGGCTGCGTCTACCAGCGAGCTGGCGGTGATCATGTTCGCATTCCTCAGCAGGTTCCGCCCTTCCTCCTCGTTTGTCCCCACAAGCCGGATCACCATGGGCACCCTGGTCGGGCTCTCGGCCAGCGCCGCCAAGATGCCGCGGGCGACCTCGTCGCATCGCGTGATTCCTCCGAAGATGTTGAACATCACAACCTTGACGTTTGGATCGCTCAAGATGATCTCCAACGCGGCCGCCACCTTCTCCGCGCCTGCCCCGCCTCCGATATCCAGGAAATTGGCCGGCTCGCCGCCGGAAAGCTTGATCACATCCATCGTCGCCATGGCCAGGCCCGCGCCGTTCACCATGCAGCCGATACTTCCGTCGAGTTTCACATAGGAGAGCCCATACTTGCGGGCCTCCCGCTCGGCCGGCGCCTCCTCGTCCAGGTCGCGCATTTCGCCCAGGTCGGTGTGTCGAAACAGTCCGTTGTCATCCAGTACGATCTTGCCATCCAGCGCCACCAACCGCCCGTCTCGGGTAATGACCAGCGGGTTGATCTCGGCCAGAGTTGCATCGCAGCGCTGGTACACCTGGTACAGCCCGCGGGCAATGCCGATGAAGTCCCGCCACAGATCGCGCGGCAGCTCGATCACCGCCGCGATGTAGCGCGCCTGGTGTTCCCGCAATCCCAGCAGCGGGTCGATGTATGCCTTGACAATCTTCTCGGGCGACTCCCGGGCCACTTGCTCAATGTCGACGCCGCCCTCGGACGAGGCGATCATCACCGCGCAGCGGGCCGCGCGATCGTTCGTGATCCCCAGGTAGATCTCGCTTCGGATGTCTGCGGCCTCATCCACCAACACCTTGCGCACCGGCAGACCTCTGATCTGCATCCCCAGAATCTGCGTCGCCAGGTCCTGCGATTCTTCGGGCGTGTTCGCCAGCCGCACCCCGCCTGCCTTGCCTCTGCCTCCCACGAGAACCTGGGCTTTGACCACAGCCCTTCCACCCAGCTCCTGCGCGATGGCCTTCGCCTCCGTCGCAGTCGCCGCGACGCGGCCCCGTGGGATGGGGATGCCTTGCTGCGCAAAGAGCTGCTTGGACTGATACTCGTGAAGCTTCATGCCCTCTCCTTCTTACTCAACCACACCGTCTCCGCTCGCGGCAAACCGCATCAAGCGATTGTTCTCGGTATCCACAACCCAGAGCTCGCCCTGTGCGTCAAACGCGACCCCAACCGGCATTCCGAACTGCTCGGACCCGATGCCCTGACTGCCCCAGCCTACGGTGAACACGCCGTCGGAGGCAAAGCACAGAATGCGGAAGCCCTCGGGGTCGGAGGCGCACACCTGCCCATCCGGGCCGACGGCCAGATATGGTTTGTTGTTGAGGGACTGCCCGTACCAGCCCTCGATCAGCCACTCATTCACTGGCTGGAAGCTCCCGGTCGCGTCTTCACGGAAGGCCTGGATGCGCATATTCCAGGTATCGGCGACAAACAACGTACCATCCTCCGCGAGGGCCAGCCCCACCGGTTCATTCAGGTTCCCCGGCTCGAAGCCTGGACCACCGAAGACCGTCAACGCCTCCCCGCTGGGGCTGAAGATGACGACCCGCTTGTTGCCGGTATCAGCGACGTACACCCGACCCTGCCCGTCCACGGCAACTGCTCTGGGCCCCCAGAACGCCTCTGGCGTCTCCCCCTGGCCTTGGGTTCCGAACATTCCCAGGAACTGACCGTCGGCGCTAAAGTGCTGCACCCGATGATTCCAGGTATCCGCCACGTACACGCTTCCGTCCGGGGCAACGGCCACGTCCCAAGGCTCGTTGAAAGTGCCTCCCGGGGCATCGCCTAGGTTGATGTCTGCGAAGGTGCCCCAGGCATCCACGACCGCGCCTTCCGGCGTGAGGTGTACGATCCGGTGGGAGCCCGTGTCGGCAACGTAGATTGTCCCGTCGGGGGCCACATCCATCCCTCGGGGTCGGTTAAGGGCGCCTTCCGGGGCCCCCGCCAGATCGAGGATGCGGTCCGCGGCCACACTGGTCATCCCCTCAGCATAGGGGTCAACAAATGGCTCAGCCGTGTATCCGGAGGGCAACGCACTGTAGTCCCAGAGCAACGCGGCGATGTCCTTGCGCACGTACAGCCTCATTCTCACCGACGGCTGCCAGTGCTCCAAGGAGTAGTCAATGCCGGTCAACACCCCATAGGCCGTGTAGTCGCGATTCAACCAGATGTCCCACAGAGCGGCCCGGTATTCCGGCGACCGGATGGCGTTCGCGATTCGCTCCCAGGTCAGGCCTCTGTACTCCTCCATCGGCCACCACATGCGGACATAGTCAAAGGTGTAGTAGCGATCGCCGAGGGCGGCATCAACCCTGGGCCAGTTGGCGTCGCCAGCCAGGATGATTGGATAGTTGATCAAGTCGCGCCCCGGCGCTTCGCCAAAGGGATGCGTGTTGGGGAAGTCCCGCAGGTACCACATGTACGGGTACGAGGTCTCGTTGTCGTAGGCGACATCGATGGCCAGCCCGCCCGTCGTGCGCAACGAGAGGTCGATGATCTGCTGCAGCGCCGTCTTAGGACCCGTGGAACAGTGCGCATACAACAGGTACTCGGTGGCGTCGTCATAGTTGACGTATGAGGCCCGAAACGCGGCGCGCGTCGTCAAGAGAAAGAGTCCGCCAAAACCCAGCACTCCTGCCAGCTTCGCCAGATTCCCGAGGCTCCAGTTTCTGGCGACAAAGAACAGCGCCACGGCCGAGGCCACGGCCGAGACGAACGAGGCCAAGAAGCCGGTCGTCGAGCCGATCTGCTCCAGGCTCGACCCTTGGAACGGGGGCATGGGACCCAGCAGGTATCCTACAGCCCGGATGCCGGCCACAAGCGTGAGCCCGACCAACGCCGCGACCAGCCAGCTCCTTCCCCGCCGGAACGCGCCCCAGTCGACGGAGTCGAGAAACTTGCCGATTGCCCAGCCAGCCACCAGGATCATGCCCAAGGCGATGTGCACCGTCAGCCAGGGCATCTTCTCACCGGCGTAGGAGAAGAGAACGAGCGAGGTAGCCGCCCAGTATCCGAGGAAGGCGATGGCGTTGAACGGTTGCCTGTCTTCTGGTGGTGCTTCGCTCTTTGCGGGCGCCTCTGCCTCTTTCGAACCCCTCTCTGACCACAGACGCCGGATGCCGTAGACCGCTGCGGCTATCGCTCCGATGGCTGGCAAGAACTCATAGACGGGCACCTGCACCAAGATGAAGTAGTACCAGGGCTGGCTGCCCCGCTCCACGCCTTGCTGGCCAAGCCAATAGGCCAGTGACCCGATGGCGCCGGTCGCCAGACCCAGGGCATGTGTGAACATCGTGGTGTAGAGCGGAATGTACAATGCCGCGAAGATCCCGGCCGCGATCAGCCAACGTCGCCGGTCCCACGCCAGGCCGACTGCCGCCGCCACCAACAAGAACACAGGCACGGCAATCCAGAGCCGCTGAATGGCCACAGGGTCGAGCAGCGACTGCGGATCGGCGGTCTGTCCGTATCTTGCCAGCGTCTCCGCCGGGAGCACCACAGCCAGCAGTTGGGTGAGCGTCAACGTGCCGCTGACGACGAGCAGATCGAGCGTCGGGAACTCGGTTCGCAGCCGCCTGCCGAATGCCGACACAAGAGCAGCCACCACCAGGATTGCCCCAATCGCTGCCAGTACTGCCCCCATGATCATGGGCGGCGCTGAGCCCGTCACCAGCGCCTGGTCAACGGCTTGCCCCTGCTCCACGGCTTTGGTCGTGGGGACGAGCACTCGTAGGAAGAAGAACGCCGCCACGGCTACACCAATCACGGCCGCGCCCAGGCCGACGATGAAAGTGACCTTGTGTACCGGGCGTTCCCATCCTACCCGCAGGATCTGCCAGACAAAAGCGACCCCCAGGAAGAGAAGAAGCTGGGCATCGTAGATGAAGGCCGTCTCTTTCGTGGCGAAATGCAGCGCCAGGGAGGCCGCCAACAGATACAACCAGCGGGCCCGCCGCGTCTCGTAGTATCGGAACACCGCCCAGAACATGAGCAGGCCTTCGACAACGACAAAGGCCTCGTTCCGCACGTAACGAGAGTAGAAGAGCATATAGGGCGACACGACCATCAGCGCTGCCGCGGCCAAGGTCCCAGTCTTGCCGAGCCAGCGCCGGAATAGCCAGAGCAAGACAACGGCGATCACCCCACATACCGCTGCCGGAATCCGAGCCGAGCCATCGGTCACGCCGAACAGGAAGTAGTTCAGGGACAGCAGGAGGAACTGGAACGGGCCATGCATGAGCGGGTTGTGTTGGAAACCCAGGCCCCGGAAGAGATTCCACGAGTAGTAGACGTGGGAGGTCTCGTCATGGCTCATCACCCGCGTATCCAGCATGTAGAACCGGGTGGCAATGGCGACGATCACCAGGAAGACGAAGACGAGCACTTCGCCGTCGATATGAACGCCTTGACCAAGGAGCTGGTCCAACCACCGCGGCTTGCGCTCCGGAGTGTCTTCCAGCATGGCCATCTACCTTCCTCCCTTGCCCCTTGACCTGCCTCGTCCCGAAGCGGGCGTGGCCCTATCCCTCGGCGTGAGGCCCACGCCTCGTCGAATGCGCCCCGCCCCTCCCGGCTTGGCGAGGTCGCGCCTCAACCTCTCCGCCTCGGGCGGGGAAAGCCTGCGCCACTCCCCCGGTTTCAGGTCCCCAAGTCGGATACCATCGATCCGCACGCGCACCAGCCGCCGCACATGCAGCCCCAGAAGCTGCGCCGTCTCCCGGATCTGACGTTTCCGACCCTCCTGCATCACGACACTCAGCCAGGCACCCTTGCCCTCCCGGCTCACCAGGCTCACCTTGGCCGGCATCGCCCGCGACCCATCGCCAAGTACGATGCCTCGCCGCCACGCTTCCACGTTCTCCGTGGCCGGCAGCCGGTCGACCAGGACGCGGTACTCCTTCTCCTGTTCATATCGAGGATGGGTTAATCGCAGCGCCGCCTCACCGTCGTTGGTCAGCAGCACCAGGCCCTCGCTGTCGACATCCAGCCGCCCCACCGCGAACAGCCGCTGCGGAACGTCCACCAGTTCGAGGACGGTCTGCCTGGCTCCTTGCGCCCGGCTGGAGGACACCACCCCCACAGGTTTGTTCAGCGCCACATAGACCAGTTCGCCGCCGGTCGACAGCCGCTCTCCGTCGACGCGTATCTCGTCCGCGGCGGGGTCGGCGCTGCTGCCCAGGGAGGCGATCCGTCCGTTGACGGTCACCCGCCCCTCCCGAATCAGCTCCTCACAGCCCCTTCTTGATCCAAGGCCCGCTCGGGCAAGGACCTTCTGGAGCCGCTCCGAGGTCACTCCCCGCCTCCAATTGGCTCTCCTGTCGCCTCGCCACCCGCTGCACTCAGGGCTCCCAGTCCCAGGGGAGGAAGCTCGCTCAGCGAGGTCAGACCGAAATGCTGGAGGAACATCGGCGTGGTGACGTACAGGATTGGGCGGCCGGGGCCCTCGCTGCGCCCGGCCTCCTCGATCAGGCCGTGACGCAAGAGCGTTCGCAGGACGCTATCGGAGTTGACCCCTCGAATCGAGTCGATGTGCGGTCTGGTGACCGGCTGCTGGTAGGCCACGATCGCCAGGACCTCCACCGCGGCCTGGGTCAGCCGCGCTGAAAGCTCAAGCCCGAGGAGTCGCTCAATCTCCCCTGCCATCTCCGGCGCCGTTGTCAGCTGGACACGCGAATCGTGCCGCTGCAGCCGGATCCCTCGACGGCCATACTCAGAGGCCAGGGCTTCCAGCGCCTTCTCAACCTGCCGTGGTTGCGCCTGCAGCGCCGCCGCAAGTTGATCGATCGCCAGAGGCTCAGGCGACACAAATAGGAGCCCCTCAATCCGTGCCTCGAGGCTCAAACCCTCCTCGGTCGGACCGCGGCTCTGAGCGGCCATGCTATAATCGCCCCCGGGCTCTGTGGAAGGAATGGATGGACTCGGCTGGCTCAAAGCTTGTCAATCATTTCCGTTGGCCGACCGTGCCAGCAGTGATCTGCCTGGCCCTCGCCTCGCTCGCCTGCCAGGTCAGCGTGGGAGGGCCGCAGGCGCCAGGCGAGCCCATTCCCGTCTCAACCCAGGCGGCTGAGCAACTGGGCGAGGCCTGGCAGGCCGCTCTTGCCGGCGCCCGCACATCCGGCACCGTGATCGTCCTGCTCGACGAGACCCAGCTGACCTCGTTTCTGGCTCTCAAGCTTGAGGGGCAGGAGGCTCCCCTCCTGCGCGATCCTCAAGTGTTCTTGCGCGACGGCACAATCCAGATCTTCGGCACCAACGAGCAAGGTCCTCTCGAGGCGACCGTCCTTGTCCGCGTCGCTCCCCGTCTCAGCCCCGACGGCACGATCCTCTTCGAGATCGTCTCCGCCGACTTTGGCCCGCTTCCTGCACCGGAAGCACTCCGCGAGGGTGTATCCGGCCTGCTTACCGAGGCGCTGACCACCCCGCTAGGCTCGCTTGCCGCCGGCGTGCGCCTCACATCCGTTACCGTCGCCGACGGCCAGATCGCGATCGTCGGCGAGGTCCGCTAGCGCAACGACGTGGCATTATACCAGCCAGCCCAGTCGCCAGCAATAAGCCGCCCGCGCCGCCACACCCTGATGGCCGTCCTCGGCCTTGTCGCGATCGCCATCGCCTCCTGCGCCGGCCCCGAGGCGACTGCCGGACTGGTCTCGGTGGGGATCGTCGCCGATGGCGAAACCCTGTCGGTGGATGTGCCGTCGGGCACGACATCCCAGCAGGCGCTGGCCTTGGCCGGCATCACCCTCGGGGCGCTCGACCGGGTGGAGCCGCCAGGCTACACCGTCCTGACGGCGGGGACCACCGTTCGGGTCGTTCGGGTGGCCGAGCGCTTTGAAACGCAGGCCATTCTCCTGCCTTTTGAGCAGCAGACGATTCGCAACGAAGCGTTGCCTGAGGGCGAAACGCGCCTCCTCCAGCCGGGGCAGAACGGGCTGCAGGAGATCACGTACCGGATCATCGAGGAAGGCGGCGTCGAGATCTCACGCAGCCCGGTCCAGACGATCGTGGTCCAGGAGCCGGTTCCGGAGATCACCATGGTCGGCGCCCAAGCCGCCTATACAACGCTCCCCATCGAAGGAACGCTCGCATATCTCGCGGCGGGCAACGCCTGGATCATCCGCAACGCCTCCAGTGACCGGCGTCCGCTGGTGGTCACCGGCGATCTCGATGGGCGCATCTTCCAGCTCTCGCCCGACGGCCGCTGGCTCCTCTTCACCCGCTCGCAACCGGAGGCGGATGGCGATATCAACTCCCTATGGGCCGTCTCCACGGTCACCGCCAACCCCGATCCGATCGATCTGAACGCCGTCAACGTCGTGCATTTCGCCGACTGGGCCCCGACGACCTCTCCGCCGACCGTCGCCTACTCGACCGTCGAGCCGAGCCCTTCTCCTCCCGGATGGCAGGCCAACAACGACCTCGTCCTGGTCACCTTCGCCTCCTCCGGTCGCATCATCCGCCAGCGCACCCTGGTCGCCCCCACCACCGGCGGCGAGTATGGCTGGTGGGGCACGGATTTCGCCTGGGCGACCGATACCCTCCTGGCGTTCGCTCGCGCGGACAGCGTCGGCCTGGTCGACCTGCGCCACCCGCAGTACGACCCGCTCGTCCAGATCATTCCGCTGCAGACTCTTGGCGAGTGGGCCTGGGTCCCCGGGATTTCGTGGGGCCGCGATGAGCGTACCCTGTTCTTCCTCACTCACGGCGCGCCCCTCGGGATGGAGAGCCCCGCCGCCTCGCCTGCCTTCCACCTCGCCGCCCTCGACACGCTGACTGGAGCCCACTTCGAGCTCTCGCCCCTTGCTGGCATGTTCGCCAACCCGGTTGCCTCTCCCGCGCTCCTTCTCCCCAGCGGTGAGTTGGCCTATCAGGTGGCCTTCCTGCAGGCCGTCTCGCCCATGGAGAGCGCCGACAGTCGCTACCGCATGATCGTCATGGATCGGGACGGGAGCAACCAACGCACCCTCTTCCCCCCGCAGGGCGAACTCGGGCTGGAGCCGCAGGTCGTCGCATGGTCCCCGGACAGCGCCCGACTGGCGCTCCTCTACCGCGGCAATGTCTGGGTCGTGGATGTCGAGTCCGGCGTGGCCCAGCCCGTCACCGGCGATGGCCAGGGCGTACGGGTGGATTGGGCGCCGTGATGAGGCCGCCGACTGCACTCCCCGATCGCCACAGAGTTCACCTCGGCGCCATCGCGCCGGGGAGGGTCGGGGCCAGGATTCTCGAGCGTCTCCGCACGGGAGAGGCGCCCAGGAGGTTCTCGTGCGCGTCTTAGTCACCGGCGGGGCCGGCTTCATCGGTTCGCACCTGTGCGATCGCCTACTGGCCGAGGGCCACCAGGTCGTCGTTGTCGACAACCTGGTCACAGGCAGCCCGGACAATATCGCCCATCTGGCTGGCCGCGACGACTTCCGCTTCATCAAGCACGATGTTTCCAACTTCATCTTCATTCCGGGCAAGGTTGACGCCGTCGTCCACCTCGCCTCACCCGCCAGCCCCAACCAGGCCTCGCCCTACGGCTACCCCAACCTGCCGATCCAGACCCTGAAGGTGGGTGCCTTGGGAACGCACAATGCTCTTGGGCTCGCCCGCGCCAACGAGGCCCGCTTCCTCATGGCCTCGACTTCGGAAGTCTACGGGGATCCCTTGGAGCATCCTCAGCCCGAGACCTACTGGGGCCACGTCGACCCGATCGGCCCGCGCTCGGTCTACGACGAAGCCAAGCGTTTCGCCGAGGCCATTACCATGGCCTATCATCGCTATCACGGTCTCGACACCCGCATCGCTCGAATCTTCAACACCTACGGCCCGCGGATGCGTCTGGACGACGGCCGCGTCATCCCCAACTTCGTCTGCCAGGCCCTCTCCTCCCAGCCCCTCACCGTGTACGGCGACGGCTCTCAGACACGGAGCTTCTGCTATATCGACGACCTCATCGAAGGCCTCTATCGCCTGCTTCTCTCCGACTTTCACGAACCGGTCAACCTGGGCAATCCGGCCGAGATCACCATCTCC
Source organism: uncultured Anaerolineaceae bacterium (assembly GCA_964513155.1). Lineage (GTDB taxonomy): Bacteria > Chloroflexota > Anaerolineae > Anaerolineales > E44-bin32 > DATEAV01. Next base: position 4,476 of record CAZEMA010000054.1, on the reverse strand, counting down.
CAGCTGGCCGAGATTCTGAACCGGCTGACGGGCAATCCAGCCGGCATCCGCGTGCTGCCCGACTTGCGCGGCAAGGACGATCCGCAACAGCGTAGGCCAGACATCACGCGGGCCAAGCAGTGGCTGGGCTGGGAGCCTGTTACCGCGCTCGAACCTGGCCTGGCCCGCACGATCGACGACTTCCGTTCCCGGCGATGAGACTGCAGGAACGGGACCTTCGCCGGGAGCTCGCCCGCTTTCTCAAGTTCAGCCTCGTCGGGACGGTCGGCGCCGTCGTCGACTTCGGCACCTTCAACCTGCTCACCATCTACGTCCACATCTGGAGCGTCGCGGCCAGCGCTCTCTCTTTCGCCGCTGCCGTCACCAGCAACTTCCTCTGGAACCGCTACTGGACCTATCCCGACTCCCGTTCGAAGCCTATCAGGCGCCAGGCAACGCAGTTTGTCATCGTCAACCTTGTCGGCCTGTTCATCCGTACCCCCATCTTTGCTTACGGCGAGCGGCTGCTCACACCCTTGGTGAGCCGCATCAGCTTCCCCGTCCCTGCCGACCCCGTCCAGATCGCCCGCAACCTCGCCCTGGCGGTCGCGGTCATCGTCGTCCTCTTCTGGAACTTCGGCGTGAACCGCCTGTGGACGTACTCCGATATCTCCTGACCCCAAGGCCCGAACCGGCCGGGAGAGGTCACCCCCTTCCCTTCTGCCTCTCCCTGACACCCGTCCTCCCAGGGTGATCAAGAATCGCCTTGCCCGGAGAAGAGAATCGTATGAGTGGTGGTTGGGGCTTCGCCCCAACCACCACTCATACGAATTCCTTCCGGGAAGCAGGGCTTTCTCATCACACTCCTAGAGGCATGACAGCCGCGCCGGGAGCCTCTGGTGATGATAGCCTCCTGGACCAACAGATACGCCGTCGCCCGAAACGAAAGCATGCTTTGCCGCGCGGGCACGAAAGCGTATAATCAATGCTTGCGGCACAGGGACACTGGAAGGCGACAGCAGACGATGCCCAAAGAGACGAAAGCCAGATCGATCCCGGTCTACACCTCGCGCGGTGACTGGGTCGCTCTCGTGCGCTTCCCTAATCTGTTCAGCAGCATGGGCGAGTGGATCGGCTGGATCACCTCCGACCGACAGGTGTATGACGTGGACGGCCTCTACGTCGGTTGGCTGACCGACGAGCCGCGCATCCTGCGCAAGCGCACCTATGATGCCACACCCCCGGCACGCAAGCCGCCTCCGCCTCCGGAACGCTTGCGGCCGCCGGCCACCGTCCCCCTCCCGCCGATGATGGCCGAGCTGCCCTTTGATCTCGTGGACGTGCTCGAGGAACAGCCAGACCGGCTGCACACTTCCGATACCGGGGACTTGAAACAGGACATGGAGTGAGTCCCAGAGAAGAGGAGACGTAGCACTGCCATCGCCGGGCGCCGTGCGGGCCCGGCGATGTCTTCTCCTGAGCCGGCCCTCACCGCTGGCGCCGAACCCATGCAGCAGGTAGGCTTAAGCGGTACACTAGACATAGGAGCGTGCAGACAGGCTGCCGCGCCTGGGTGCTTCATGTCTTGGTGCCGTTGTCCCCGCCAGCACCCAGCATGGAGGGCCCGTCGGGAGAACGCAGTGGCCGATCCGGTTCAGTCCCTCACCCAGCTTCTCGAGCGCGCCAGCGCCCGCCGCTTCCTGCAGGCCCCTCCGCCTGAGGATCTCGGCCTGGCCGAGACACTCCCCTTCCCCTTCTTGGCACTCGTCGGGCAATACGAGACGAAACTCGCATTACTGCTGGCGGTCATCAACCCGGATGTCGGCGGGGTCCTCCTGCTGGGTCCTCGCGGCACCGGCAAGACCACCGCCGCCCGCAGCCTGACAGATATGCTGCCAGACGTCCCGCGTAGCCGCTGCACCTATGGCTGTCTGCCGGAGGATGTTACCAGCGGAGGCATAGACGCCGTCTGCCCGGACTGCGCCCGCCGCTTCGGCGAGGGCGAGCCATTGACCTACCTCGACCGCGTCCACGTGGTCGAGCTCCCCCTGAACGCCAGGCTGGAGGACGTTGTCGGGGGACTGGACGAACGCGCCGCTCTTCACAACCGGATGCGCCTCAGCCGGGGCATCCTCGCCCGAGCCGACCGCAACCTGCTCTATGTGGATGAGGTCAACCTGCTGTCTGACGACATCGTCGACGCCATCCTGGATGCGGCCTCCCAGGGCGCCTACAGCGTGCATCGTGGACCGCTCACGGCGACCTACCGCGCCCGGTTTGTCCTCATCGGCTCCATGAACCCCGAGGAAGGCCACCTCAGGCCGCAGATCCTCGACCGGTTCGGCCTGCGCGTCGTCACCCGCGGACTGACCCGCAAGCAGGACCGCCTGGAAGCCTACCGCCGCACGATCGCCTACAAGAACAGCCCCCGCGGAGTTGTGCTCGAGTACGCCGAGGCCACCGATTTCGTCCGCCAGGAGATCCACCAGGCCCAACAAGCTCTTCCCTCCGTCCGGCTCACGCCCAAGGCCGAACGCTTCGGCCTCCGGTTGGTCGAATCCTTGGGGATCGACTCGCTGCGAGCAGAGATCACGCTGTTTGAGGGCGCCCGGGCGCATGCGGTGGCCGATGGCCGCGACCGGGCGCTGCCCAAGGACGTTCAGGCCGTGGCGCCCATGGCTCTCCGGCTCCGCCGTTCAGCCTTCATGAAGGACTTCTTCACCTTACAATCGAAGGAGGAGAAAGAACTAGCACGCCTCCTCGCCAGGGTCAGCCGGCCCGCAGCCAAACCTGCCCGCCGGCCATCACGGCGCTGACCTCGCTGCTCATGTCTACCCGCATCGACCCAACTGGGGGAGCCGCACCCAAGACCTGGCTTCCCACTCCGCAAAGACATACCTGTCCGTGGAGCGCAGTCGGCGCGCCCCCCAACCTTGCCTGCGCACCCCCGATGAAAACCGTACGCGCCTCGAAACGCGGAAAGGGCTGGCTTGCGCCAGCCCCGCTTCTGCCTCGTTCCCGCATTCGAAGACTACTTCATGTGCTGCTCAAGGTAGGCCACTGCATCGCCGACGGTCTTGATCTTCTGCGCGTCTTCATCAGAGATCTCACCGCCGAACTTCTCTTCAAAGGCCATGATCAGCTCGACCAGGTCAAGGGAATCCGCTTCCAGATCCTCGCGGAATCTCGCCTCAGGCGCCACTTTCGACTCTGGCACGCCGAGCAACTCGACGATGATGCCCTTGACCTCTTGGAACGTGTCCGCCATGTCTGCCTCCTCCATTCCTGAGCCCGCAGGCCACACCGATTGTATCGGGGCCCCGCCGTCTGTCAAGGCGTGTGTTGACACCCCCTGGCGCGCCTAGTAAGATAACGCCGTCCGATTGTAGGAACACCCTTGTATGGCCAAAGTTGCGTCCACCCCCAAGCGCAAGGCTGACCACATTCGCATCAACCTCGAACGAGACGTGCGCTCCGGCGCCAGCACCGGCCTTGAGCGTTTGCGTTTCGTTCACAATGCCCTGCCCGAGCTCGACCTGCGCAAGGTTGACCTCACCCAGATGTTCTTGGGCAAGAAGCTCAACGCTCCCTTCCTCATATCCTCCATGACCGGTGGCACCAAGCGTGCCGGCCGCATCAACCTCGCCCTCGCCCAAGCCGCCCAGGCCCGCAATGTAGCCATGGGCCTCGGGTCACAGCGAGCCGCTTTCGAGCGGCCATCTCTGGCGGCAACCTTCAAGGTGCGCCATGTCGCGCCCGACATCCTGCTGTTTGCCAACTTGGGCGCCGTCCAACTCAACTCCGGATACGGCGTCGACCAGTGCCGCCGGGCCGTGGACATGGTCGAGGCGGACGCGTTGATTCTGCACCTCAACCCCTTGCAGGAAGCCGTGCAGGCAGACGGCGATGTTGACTTCAGCGGCCTGTTGGCCAAGATCGAGGCCGTCTGTCGTCAGCTGGGGAGGCCGGTGATCGCCAAAGAAGTCGGATGGGGAATCTCGGCCCGAGTGGCCAGCCGACTGGTTGAGGCCGGCGTTGCCGCCATCGACGTTGCCGGCGCGGGCGGCACCTCCTGGTCTCAGGTGGAAATGCACCTGGCCCGCACCCCGATGCAGGCCAGCCTGGCCGCCGCCTTTGTCCAATGGGGCATACCCACAGCGGAAGCGGTCACCTCCGTCCGTCGCCAGTTGCCGACCATCCCCCTCATCGCCTCCGGTGGCCTCCGTAATGGCATCGACATCGCCAAGTGCATCGCCCTGGGTGCCGACCTGGGCGGCATGGCCGGGCCCCTCTTCAAGGCCGCCACGCTATCTGCCGAGGCCGTGGTCGAGGCGATCGACGCCGCGGTCAACGAGATCCGCATCTGCCTCTTCGTAACGGGCTCCGGCGATCTGGCTGCTCTGCGCAAGGCCGAGCTCAAGTCGAACGAATGAATCCACCGGCCGCCTCCGACACGCTGACTGGCGAGATGCTTGAGGCTCTGGAGAGCGACCTGCG
>CAZEMA010000053.1:11173-16244 GCA_964513155.1 uncultured Anaerolineaceae bacterium | reverse complement strand
AACATCAGAATGCCCCCCAGGAGGAGAGCCGCCGCTCCCGCCGCCAGCGCTGCCCACCAGATCGTTCTGGTGACTCTGGTGATCAGATCCAGACCCGACGAGGCGCCCTCGGGAACCTGCACCAGCAGGATTCCGACGATCTCCCCGCCGACAATGACTGGTGTGCCCCCTCCGGCCTCCTCGCTGGAGATCTGGAACCCTGGCAGCAGATCCGTGCTGGCGACGACACGCCCTGCCGCGTCGGCAAGGGTGATGGCCGGATTCCTCATCCCCATCATCGCCATCATCCCGCGCAACCGATCACCCGACGCCCCTCCCCCCATCCCTCCTGGCCGAGCCGCAAGGTCGGCCAGCAAGGTCCTCACGCCTTGCCAGGAGCCCTGGTTGGCATAGTACGCCGACAGGCGGTTGGCCAGAATCGTCGTATTGGTCACCCCGCCGCGGAACATGAACACGCGCACTTCTCGTGCCGCGCCCAGGTTGGAGAGCAAGGAGGAGGTCACAACGCCGACGAGCGCCACGGCGGCGAAGGCAAGAAGGAGTTTCCAGACCAGACTGACGCGCATCAAGGTCCTCGGTCTACTCATCGCTGAAGCGATAGCCGACGCCGAATACGGTCTGGACGTATCGGGGGTGACGGGCGTCCGGTTCGATCTTGGCCCGCAGGTTCTTGATGTGGGCATCGATGGTGCGCTCATACCCTTCGTAGGCGGACCCCTGCGTCGCCTCGAGAAGTTGCAGGCGGGTGAAGGCTCTGCCCGGCTGGCGGGCGACCGCCGTCAGCAGGGCAAACTCCGTCGGGGTCAGGTCGACGGCACGTCCGCCGACGGTGACGACGTGCCGGACAAGGTCGATCTCGACATCGGCCGCCCGCACCATCTGTGGCTCCTCCGAGACCGGTTGCACCCGCCGGAGAACTGCCCGCACCCGGGCGACTACCTCGCGTGGGCTGAAGGGCTTGAGGATGTAATCGTCCGCGGCCAACTCCAGCCCGACCAGGCGGTCGGACTCCTCGACGCGGGCCGTGACCATGATGATCGGCACCTGGGAGGACCGGCGAATCTGCCGGGCGACGTCCAGGCCGTCCATCCCCGGCAGGTTGAGGTCGAGGAGCACCAGGTCCGGACGAGAGTGCTGGAACTGGGAGAGGCCGGACGGGCCGGCCGAGGCGGCGAGCACCCGGAAACCGGCCCGTTCCAAGTAGTCGCGCAAGACCTGCACGAGCTCGACTTCGTCCTCGATGATCAGGATGGTCGCGGCCATGCCGCGATTATACTTTCTCCCCGCAGTGCGGGCAGACCACCCAATCGGCCTCGATCGGGCGGCCGCACTTGGCGCAGAGCCGAGGGGCCGCCTTGGGTCCCGAGTTCCGCCTGACCAGGATGGCGATGCCCACTCCCAGCAGTGACAGCAGAACCAACACTCCCAGGAATCCCCCTGCAGGCAGCCAGCGCACCATGCGCAACGGGTGCATGCCCCAGCCGCCGCCCATCATCGGGCGGAATCCGCCGAACAGGCCGGCTCCGCCTGCAAACAACCAGTACACCTGATAACCGATCCCGAACAGGATGGCCACAGCCACCAGGGTACCAAGGATTAGGAGCACGATCTTGAGAGCTTTGTTCATTCTGGAATCTCCTTCGCCAATTCCGGCGGTCAGCCGGTCGATGACCGGAACACCGGCAAGCCGGAAGATCAATCTAAGGCTGGATCCACGGGCAGGCGCCATCGGGCCCGCCACAAATCGCCTGTGGACCGAAGCCGAACATGCCGCCTCGCCCAAAACGCAAGAAGATATCATCCCCAGCCTGCTCGACCGCCTCAAGCGCCCGATCCGCCTGTCGCTGGGTCATGACTCCATCGGCGACGAAGTCCTCAAGCACGTCTGGGATGGCTTCCCGCGCCGCGGTTCGGAGCTGCTCCATCGTCATCCCCTTCTCCTCGGCAATGTCCGCCAGCGTCTCGCCCTCAACCAGGCGGCTTTGGAGCTCCTCGGCCGGCAACCCGAGCGCCTGGGCGAAAGCGTAGAACCCAAGGTCCCGGACGGCGCCGGTCTGTGTGCCAATCCCGCCTAGCCGCCCCATCTGCCGCATCCCACGACCGGACCAGCCGGGCCACACTCCGAATCCTCGTGCCGGGCCATCGCCGCCCGTCACCAAGCCCACGCCGTCCTCGGAGATACTCTGAGCCTGGCTGTAGGCGAAGGCAGCGCCGCCGCCGAGAGAGGCAAGGCCCAGGACCACGAGTCCTGCGATCAGCCACTTGTTCATCTTCCGCACCTCCTAGAAGCTTGAGATGGTCGGGGCGAACCCCTCCCCGCACCTACGCGGAAGGATAGCCGGGAGAGATGAAGAAGTTGTGAAGAGCGGATGAAGAACGGCTGAATGTTCCCGCAAGCCGGGGAAGAATGGGGGAGACGATCCGTCCGCCCCTGCTGCGAGCGTGATGAAAGAGCCCTGGGTCGTGCAGAGGATTCGTATCTGTGGTGGTTGCGGCTCCGCCCTAACCACCACACCCCAAGAAGGCAAATGGGGCTGCCCTTTTGGGACAGCCCCACACAGTTCTCTGCCGCAGGCGCCCCCGGCGCGACTCGAACGCGCAACCAACAGCTTAGAAGGCTGCTGCTCTGTCCATTGAGCTACGGGGGCGTTAGACGAATTCTAGGCCCAACAACGGGCGGGGTCAACCTTCGAGGTAGGGGCGAATCCCCTTGTAGACGCGCGGGGTCGAGAGCGTGCGCAGGATGGTGGACGCCGGGCGTCCCAAGCGATCCCCCATTTCCACGGCAGTGAGCGGTGTGTTGCCGTTGGCGAGGAAGATGCGGAAGACGGCGTTGACCAGGCTGGTTTGCGGGGCCAGGTAGTCCGGCTGCTTCGAACAATGGGTGATCAGGGCATGCTGGATTCCCCGCACCCGGTGGACCTCTGCCGTCACCGGATCCACATGGTCCACCATGGCTTTGGTGTCCATGTCGGCGTATGCACGCTGGTGCTCAGGGCAAAGCTGGCCCAGCAGGTAGATCTCCAGCTCGCGATCAGCCCGATCCCACCACGCGTAGTCGATGTGAAACTTGGTTTCGAGCGTTGGCCGGACGAGCTGCTGCATCCTGCCAGGATCGGCTGGTGTCATTGTCCGCTCCAGGCGTCCTCATCAAAGCGCCAGTACAGATCGCCGACATGGCTGTAGTAGGGACGGGTTGCCAGCTCGACGAAGATTGGCGCGGGCGGCAGCCGGCGGAGGACGTTCACGCCGGAGTACAGGACCTGGGCATGGACCGCACTCTGCGGATTGAGCCTGGCCAGCTCGCGGAAGGTGAAGACCACGAGGCGATCCACCGACATGCGTCGCTGATCGCCGCGCAGCCAGGCTTCATCCAGCACCGCGGTGTCCACCAGACCGACGACCATCCGATCGTCATAGGATGTTCCGATCGGCTGCTTGAGCATGGTGAACCCGATCTGGGTCCCCTCGCTGATCGACACCGTCCGGATCCATTCGTTGCGCCTGTGCCGGTCTAGCGTCGAAACCACGACCTCCCCCGGCTGGTCCCCCCGGCGCACCTTGATGAGACCCCCGGCGGGCACGTCATAGCGCCGGTACCACTCCTCCAGCCCCCAGACGTAGCGCTCCTTGCGAACGACCCAACCCGGGAACCTCTCCCCGCTGTGTCCGTCGACCAGGACGAATCGGATGTGAGGCGCTTCATAGGCCGTTGGGAAGAGGGGGCGGAGGCGGGAGCTCAGAGGCAAGGCGCCCACCCTCCAATGCGGGAAGAGCAACGACAGGACGACCTCGTCCTCTGAGAGACTCGAAGACTCAAGCGGGCTGAACTCGTCATCCAGCTCACGCTCCAACCTCAGCAAGTCCACGGACATGGTCGCCCGTTTGTGCGCGACCTCCGTGTAGACCAGCCGAGGCGGAGTGTAGAGCACCTCCGGCGGTTCCAGGCGGCGCAGGAACCAGAGCACCTTCCCCGCCGGACCGACCTCTTCGAAGCGCTCATCCTCTTGAAGGGCGTAATCGAGCGAGAAGGCTCCCAGCAGCGGGTCGACCGTCGGGGGGAGCTCGACGTGCTCGAGAAGGGCGGTGGTGGGGAGGGGCCCGCCGCCGGCGACGTCCAGCACGGCCTCCGCCAGGTTGAGATGCCCGGCATTGATCTCCGCCAGGAGGGCGCGAGGAAACCAGCGGCCGGCGATTCGGACGATGTCTTCCTTCTGGGCCAGTTGCGCCTCAAGTCGAGACTCGATGTGCCGCCCGTGTTTCGCCAGAATGTCCTCAGGCGTGTCCACCACTCCGGTCTCGATAGGGGCTTGTGCTTGTTCGTTGAGGCCGTGTTTCGCCAGGCAGGCAGCAAACTGCCGCGTCTGGCCTCCCTGGCCGAAGTCCACCTGGATGACATCGAAGGGACCCAGTTCGGGATTCTCGCCTGGCCGGACGTCGACGACTTTGCCAATGATGCGGCCAAGCGCCGGGAAGACCAGTTCCTGCCCCGCCACATACTCGCCCGACGGGACGTACATCAGCCGCTCAGGTTTCTCGACCTGGCTCGCCTCCCATTCCAGCCGCCGCAGCCGCTGCTCGACGAGCGCCAGCGCCATCTCCTGCGTCGTCAGAGGAATCTCTCGATCCATCAGCAGGTTGTAGATGAACTCGAGATCGCTGTCGCTGACCTCAAACTTCGTCCAGTCGATGGTATGAGGAATCGAGGAGACGGAGACCATGATGGTGTTGCGGCCTTCCTGGGGAAGCGCTATGCAATTATACTACAAGCTGGTAACGGACTGTTGGCGCCCTCAGGTGCAGCAGAACCGGGCGCGCCAGGAGTGTCATCATGGGCGAGGACATCGTGGCGGTCGGGACCGCCTCCGGCATGCTGGAGGCCGAAATCCTGCGCGGTTTGCTCGAGTCGGCAGGCATTGCCGTTTGCCTCTCCCACGAGGCGGCTACAACAACGTACGGACTCGGCGTTGGGCCGTTGGCTGAGGTCGAACTGCTGGTGCCCTCTTCTCAGCAGGCAGAGGCGCGCCAACTCTTGGCGGACTACCGCGCGGGGAAGCTCGCCGACGACTCG
>CAZEMA010000053.1:0-11073 GCA_964513155.1 uncultured Anaerolineaceae bacterium | reverse complement strand
AGAGGCGCGCCAACTCTTGGCGGACTACCGCGCGGGGAAGCTCGCCGACGACTCGGAGAGTGTTGGGTAACCCCAGTGTGATGGAAGGAAATGGGCATCTCTGGTGGTGTGGGCGGAGCCCACACCACCAGAGATGCCCAATCCTCTCCCACCGGGGGCTTCTTTAACACTCTCGGACTCGGCCGGTTGACTCCGGATTGGAGACCGCGCCGGGCTCAGGGGAACACCTGCGAGGTCCACTCCAGCGGATCCACCGGCACGCCGCCGACCCAGATCTCCCAGTGCAGGTGAGGACCGGTCACGCGTCCGGTTGCCCCCACAAGCCCGATCGTCTGACCCGCCTCGACCATATCCCCAACCGAAACCAGGATCTCGGACTGGTGCAAGTAGCCGGTGTAGACCCCCCAGCCATGGTCGATGAAGGTCGTGTTGCCACGCACGGTCATAGGACCGGCGAACACGACACGGCCGCGCGCCGAGGCGGTGATCGGTGTCCCAGACCGTCCGTAGAGGTCCAATCCCGCGTGATAGTAGATATAACCGGAGTCGTTGTAGTTCCGGCGCGAGCCGAAGCGGGAAGGGAACGCATCGGTTGAGGTGGAGGGGAACAGGAACGTGCCCTCCCACAACCGATCCGGGGTCGAGGCAGCCACAAGGGAGGCGACGAGCTCGTCCTCGGGCGCCGTGACGGCGGGGTCGAGGGTTTCGGCCGGCACCCTCAGTGGGGGATCATTCGGATATCCTGCCTCGGCAACCACAATCGGTTGGGAGAAGGCATAGATCAGCTCACCACCCTGTGAAGAGAAGATCCGGAGCTCCAGGTCATACAGCCCTGGCTGAGCCATGGCATGGATCCCCTGAAGTGCCGCTAGGTTCACGCCATTGAAAGGATAGAAGTGAAGCGGCCACTCGCCCAAGCTGCCCTCCGCCCAGGCAGAGGAGGACAGATCGAGACGGACCTCGGTTGTCCTGCCCTGCGCCGATTGTTGGGGTAGGAGTTCGACCCCCGTTACCGGCGCCGGCAGGGACCACACGGGCTCATTGCCGCCGGGGGCAGCCAGGATGACGCCAGGCAGAACCCACAGACGAGTGCCCAGGCCGTTGGTGGCCCCCAGCCTCCAGGGGTTGACGCCCGCCCGAGCGGCAAGCTCAAGCGCCCCCTGCCCGGCAACCGGCAACAGGAGATTCGCCTGCTCCAACTTCATCGGACTGTCCGCAGCCTCGGGGATGACCAGCGCCTGACCGGCGTAGACGCGTCCCGGGCTGACGATCCGGTTGAGGCGGACGAGCGCCTCCCGAGGCACGCCGTAGCGAAGGCTCAGGCTGGCCAGCGTCTCGCCGTAGCCCACCGGGCGCGACGTCAGCACTCCCGAGATACCCTCAAAGCCCGGGATGACCAACTCCATCCCCGGATAGACGAGCGAAGGATCGGCGATGCCGTTGGTCTCAACCAGCGCATCCACCGTCGTCCCGAACATCACTGCAATCGTCGATAGGGAGTCGCCCAGTTGGACGATGTAGACCGGCCCGGAGGTCTGTGCACCGACCCCGGCCGTGGGCAGGATCACCAGCAACGCGAGTAACAGAACCTTAACCAACCGCCTCATCGACGAACTCCAACCGATCCCCTACGGCCACTGCCCCCAGCATAGACGGGCATCCCTCCAGGGTATACTGCGCCGGAGCTGCAGGGACATACAACCGCCAGGGCAAGGCCAGGCGGCAGCCGACGACACAGCCGGCCGCGTCAATCCAGGCGACCCCGAGCGGGAAGAAGACAAACCCCATGTGGATAGCGGCGTTGGACCTGCTGGCGCGGCTCTCGACCAGCACCAATCCCTCCCCCTCCGGGAGCGAGCGCCGGAAGGCCAAGCCCCGCAGACGACAGGCGAAGGAATCACACCAGCGGGCCCGGACCACCAGGGCATCTCCCCTTGAGCGGTTACGCACCACGACCCAGCGCGGCATGCCTCCTCCCGGCACAAAAACGGGGCGACCGCAGCCGCCCCGGAGACAACCTTGGATCCGGCCTCACTCCGCCATGCCCAGGATCTTCTCCACGCTTTCCAGCAGTTCCTGGGGGCCAAACGGCTTGGTGATATAGTCGTCCACCTTCGCGATGTGGAGCCCCAGGACCTTGTCGATCGATTGCGCCTTGGCAGTGACCACGATGACGGGGATCCCCCGTAGAGCGGGATCTGCCTTGATCTGCTGGTAGACCTCCCAGCCGTCCATGTCGGGCATCATCAGATCGAGCAGGATAAGGTCGGGTTTCTCGCGACGCACAGTCTCCAGACCCTCGATCCCGCCGTTGGCGCCAATGACAAAGAAACCCCTTCTGCCGAGGATCAAACGAACCAGGTCAATCATCTCTGGCTCGTCTTCAACGCAAACCACGCGTTTTACGTCCGAGGCCATAGGCTCCTCCCTCGGGGCACAAATCGGACATTAGTGTACCATAACGACGTCTGGGCGCAACCAGCATTTCTTCCTACCTTGGTTGGAATTGACCAGATACACACATACCCGCCTCGGGTACTACCCCGAGGGCACTTGCTCGGTTCATGCCGATCGGCTGTCGATGGCGGACAGGTCGACGAGGGGCACCCTAGCCTTCCGCCCTGGCGGCGAGACAGCGTCTGTGGCATTGAACGTCCGACCCTTGCTCGTGGCCAGGCGAGGCGACATTGGCCGGGAATCATCCGAGCCCCCACAAAACGGGAGGCTCGGCTGAGGAGGAGGGCAAACCGCCCCGGGAGAGACATCTGCTGAGACGAGTGTTAATCTTTGGAGCGCAGGCCGGGAGCCGCGAGGGGACCGGCTCTAGACGCTCAATCCCTTTGGGAAGGTGTTGTCTCCGGATGCCAATTGGAGGCGGTTTGCAGCTGAATCCTACACGAAAATGGGCCCGCGAGGTCCTTACACCTGGCTTCCAAATGCCGGCCCCGAAGGGTGGCACAGCGCGCGTTGCGGCGGATTGGGTGGCCTGGCGGTCGACGGCAGCTGACCATCAATGGAGACAGAATGAGGTAGAATAGCGGTTTGCCAGAGTGGCCTCCGCCTTTCCCCGTTGGTGATGCCGACTTTCATCCAGGCTGTTGCGGTCGCTCACCTCGGTACGGCGCGTGTTCGCCTCGGGCCCGGTGCTGGTCAGGGGTGAGGTTCAGCCAATGCCTGGCTCGGCAAGATGCTATGGTGGAGGCTGTTTGGCGGGTGAAACATGGCGAATAGAGAAGCTGTCTCTCACGTTACTCCGGGCACCGGCGTCACTCCCCCGGCCGCTTCGGCCGGTCAGCTGCAGCCGGAGCTGGAGCGGTATGAGGCCCTCTTCCACGGACAACCCAAGACGGTGCAGCGATTCCTGGAAGCCCAGGCCGGCCCCCTCGCCCAGGCCTACATCGAGCGCCTGCCGCAGGCGCGCTTCAGCCTACCAGACCACGTCGTGGTCGAAGCCCCCAAGAAGGGGGAAGGCAAGCCTGTCCGCGTCCCTCCGGAGTCCCGCGAGCAGGTGGTCGGCGGGCTCGTCGATCGGCTCACTCGCGGCGACGTGCGGGATGCCATCCGGCTTCGGCTGGCCGAGCTCGAGCAGTCGGAAGCGGCCTCGGTCTCAACGAGCGCCGGGCTGATCCGGCACGCGGCCGCCATGTACATGGTGCACGGCATGCTGCCTGCCGGCCGCTCGGTGACCTATGTTGCACCGGAAGGCGAGGGGATCCCCAGCCTCCCGGTGGGTGACGGGATGGAGCCCGACTCGGCCATCACGGCAACGACCGACGCCATCGTCGAGGAGGGCCAGCAAGAGGCCGGCCGAGGCGAGTTACTGGTGCCCTATGTGCCCGCCGCCCGCCGCTTCTACCTTCCTCAATGGGTGGCCTTCGACGACGAGGACCGGCTGCTCGTGGGCACGGCCAGTGAGGCTGAGGCCCACATCGCCTCCATGCAGCGTTATCTGGGCATCTTGCACGCTGCCGCTTCGTTGGCTCCACATGTGATCGCTGATGAGGACTACCAGACAAAGCGGCACGGGATGCTCGGGCAGCTGGTGAACCAGGGACGGGCGCTGGCCCGCTACCAGACCAAGGAGATCATCCGCACCATCAAGCACCGGGCCGCGGCCAGTGACCTCAATCGGGGCCTGAGCCTGAGCCTCCCCTACTTCGATGACCAGAGCCTGGAGATCGACACCCTCCATATCCAGGTCATCCCGGCGGGCCGCATCATGTTTGTCCCGGCGTTCGTCGTGCGCGCCGCGCGCGAGGAACAGGTCAAGGTCGCCCAAGACACCCGCCTGAGCGCCTCCACCCGCAAGTACCTCCTGGATGAGCTCGTCCTCCTCGAGCGAGCCTTCGACGTACCCCCCTCCGGCCGCCGCGCCGCCAGCCGAATCGGTTAGCAGGCATGTTGTCCGCTGTTCTTCTCGTTGTGATCTTGATCCTTGCCTATAGGGCCGCGCCGCGCGAACGACCCGAAGACGCGCACGTGCATGGCGCAGGCCAGATTGGCCTGGTGGCCGCCGTCGCCCTGTTCGGCATGGACTACTTCACCTCGTACTTCTATGCCACGGGCGAGATGCTGGGTGCGCTGCACCCCTATGGCCTGCAACGGTATGCCACCTTCGCCGTCGCGTTTATCGCCTTCGGCAACTTCGTCTTCGGCGCGCTGTACATGTACTCGTTGGGCATCTTCAACGAGGGCGGCGGCTCCTACACCGCCTCGATGCGCTACCTGACGCCGGCGCTCAGCCTGGTCGTGGCCGTCGTCCTCATCCAGGACTACGTCCTGACGATCGTAGTCTCCACCCTTTCGGGCGTCGATCAACTGCTCTCGATCACGGACTCTTACGGCATCCCCTGGATCTGGCACTTCATCCTGGGGGCCTTCCTCGCCTCAGCCACCTGGTACCTTACGATCCGCGGCCGGGGGGAGTCGGCCAGGGTCGGATTCACCATGCTCGGCGTCTTCCTCATGCTTACCGTGACCATGGGCGTCGGGCTCTTCATTGCCCTGTCGCGGAACGTCCCTCCCGTGCCTTACACGGACCCCGTCCAGCCTGCCACCCTCTCGCAGGCCCTGTACCACATGCTGACAGCCTCGATGAAGGGAATGGTGGCCTTGAGCGGTCTTGAGGCCATGTCCAATGGGATCCAGTTCGTCAAGGACGAGGATGCCGGGATTGTCCGTTGGGGGAAGAAGCGCCTACCCAAGCTCCATAAGCTCTGGGGCTTCTACTCCGGCAAGTCCGGCATCGGGCGGTTCGTGCAGACCGCCTTCCTCTTCTACGGTGGACTGACTACCTTCTTCCTTGCCTCATTCGGGGTCCACTTCAACGTGTTCGACGGCACGCTGGGGCGGAGCATCGTGGCCAACCTGGCCTTCATCGGGTTCGGCCAGATCCAAGGCGGGATTGTGTTGTACTGGGCCTACCAGATTCTGGCGGTTGCGCTCCTGGCCGCCGCCTCGCTCACCGCGTTTCAGGACCTGCAGGCCACGGCCTGGAGAGACGTGGCAATCGGCGAGATTCCCGAGATCGTCGTGCACCGAAACCCGCAAGGCACCTTCACCCGCTCGGTGACGGCGGGCTTCCTGTTGGCCGTGTTGATCATGCTCCTTGTGCGCGGCCGCACTTCGCTGGCAGTGCCCTACTACGGCGTCGGCGTTTTCATGCCGATCATGGTCATGGGACTGGCCATCCGAAACCACATCCGCGATACGTACACGGGGCGCACTCGGCGCTGGGGCATGGCCGGTGCAACGCTGGCAGCCGCCCTGGCCGCGCTCGTGTTCGTCGGGCAGATCGCGGGCAAGTGGACCGAGGGCGGTTGGGTGGTCTTGATCTCGTTCAGTGTGCTCGTACTCACAGCCAATGCCATCCTCATCTCACCTCTCGGTTACCGTGGCCCTACCCAGATCTTCCGCATCGTCCGGACCAAGGCGCGAGTCCAGGGCGCCATGGGATCGATCGTGGAATGGCAGTCATTGAAGATGCAGGAGTATCGCTATACGGTCCTGCTTGCGATCGCCCGATTCTGGGAGCTCTTTGGTGTTCGCCGGCCGCTGCGCTATGAGAAACCCATCCCGGCCGGCGACTACGATCACGCCCTCCACACAGACCACCCGGAGGCGCCCTCCCTGTTGGCCCAATACCTCAACCGCGAGCCCGAGCTCGCTCCACTTGGCCCGCTCGAGAATGCGGGCCCGGCACCAGCTTCGGACCGGGCTCCGGTGAGCCTCTCGGGTCCCACGCCACAGGCCACCGAGGAGCCCGTCGTCCCCGCGGCTACCCCACCGCAGCCCATTGAGGAGCCTCCGGTTCCGGCGGCCGCCGCACCACAGGTGCCCGAGGAGGAGCCTGCCGTCCCTGCTGCGACCGAAATCGAGACGGTCCAAGAGGTTCCAGCCCCCCAGGGCGAGGGCCTCGTTCAGGCTCCGCCGGATGCGAGCACGGGTGAGGAGACCGTCCCTCCGGAATCCGGTCCCGAGACGGCTGTGGCAGACACGTCGGCCGGTCCGGCGGCCACGCCAGACGACGGCCGGGGCGAATCCCCCGACGGTGGCCGGACCCCTCCCGAGGCCTAGCCTCAACCATGGCCGTCAAGCGGAAGCCCGCCCTTCGGCCTCGTGACGTGTCGTGACCAGCGAACCCCTCCACACCCTTCGTCCCAGCGAGGTCTACCAGGCCCTGGAGACCTCGGCCCGGGGTCTGCCCGAAGCGGAGGTCAGAGCTCGCCTGAGCCTCTACGGCCCGAATGTGCTGACACAAACTGCTCGGGTGCCCCTCTGGCGACGGTTCGTCGCGCAGAGCACGCACCTGATGGCGTTGCTCCTATGGGCGGCCGGTGCGCTGGCGATCCTGACCGGGACACTAGCTCTGGGGATCGTGATCTGGGTCGTCGTCCTGGTCAACGCCGGGTTCTCCTTCTGGCAGGAATACCGGGCAGAGCAGGCCATGGCCGCCCTCAGCGAGCTCCTGCCCACCTATGCCCGGGCCGTCCGTGACGGGAAGGAGACAAAGATCCTTGCCGCCGACCTGGTTCCGGGGGACGTGCTCGTCCTGGCCGAAGGGGACAGCATCCCGGCCGATGCACGCTTGGTCGAAGAGTTCGGCTTGCGGACCAACAACTCGACCCTCACCGGGGAAGCCATCCCCGCCCGGAAGAGTGCCGAGGCCTCCCTGGCGACCGGCCTGACTGAACTCGAACAGCCGAACATCGTCTTTGCCGGCACGTCCGTTGTCTCCGGCACCGGCCGGGCCATCGCCTTCTCTACCGGCATGCTCACCCAGTTCGGCCGCATTGCCTGCCTGACGCAGGAGGTCAAGGAAGGGCCGAGCCCACTTCAGCAAGAGATGCGGCGGGCGACGCAGATCATCTCCCTCGTTGCGGTTGGCATCGGCGCGCTCGTGTTTGTGATCGGGAGTCTAGAGGTCGGGCTACCGCGCTTCGAGGCCTTCCTGCTCGCCATCGGGATCATCGTGGCCGCCGTGCCCGAAGGACTGTCCCCTACGGTCACCCTTTCCCTGGCTATCGCCGTGCAACGCCTGGCCCAACGGGGGGTCCTGGTCAGGAAGCTGGCGGTCGTGGAGACTCTCGGGACCGTATCCGTCATCTGCGCCGACAAGAGTGGGACACTGACCCAGAACCAGATGACCGTCCGTGAGATCTGGGTCGGCGGGGAGCGGCTGAGCGTCAGCGGCGTCGGCTATGAGCCCAGGGGAGGCTTCACCCCTTCCCCGAAGGGCAAGCCTGTCGCCATCGACCTCGAAGGCTTGCTGACGGCCGCCAGTCTGTGCAACAACTCCCGGCTCAACCCCCCGACGGCCGAGCATCCGCAATGGAGCTGCCTGGGCGACCAGACCGAGGCCGCCATGCGTGTGGCGGCGATCAAGGGTGGGATCAATGAGCCCGCGCTGGCGCAGAAGCTGTTGCGCATCCACGAGATTCCTTTCGACGCCCGCCGCAAACGCATGACGACGATCCACGAGCAGGGCGGCCAAACGGTCGCCTTTGTCAAGGGCGCTCCGCGCGAGGTGCTGCAGCTCTGCACCCACTTCTCGATCGGGGGGCAGGTCGTGCCCCTGGATGGAGCCGTGCGAGCCAGGGTTCTGGAGGCCAACGACGGGTACGCCCGCAACGCCTTGCGCGTGCTGGCCCTTGCCCGCCGGGATCTCCCTGGCCGCACAGGCGGCTTCACGCCCGAAAGGGTGGAGCAGGGGTTGACCTTCCTCGGCCTGATGGCCATGATGGACCCGCCCCGGCCCGAGGTGGCGGGCGCCATCCAGCGCTGTCGGCAGGCTGGCATCCGGCTGGTCATGATCACCGGCGACTACGGTCTCACGGCCGAGTCCGTCGCCCGCCGGGTGGGCATGCTGACGGGCCCGCATCCGCTCATCCTCACCGGCGCAGAGCTCGAGGCGATGGCTGAGAGCGAGCTTCAGCAGACCATCTCCAGCCGGGAGGTGGTTTTCGCCCGCATGGCGCCGGAACACAAGCTGCGGCTTGTCTCGAGCTTTCAGTCTCTGGGCGAGGTCGTGGCTGTCACCGGGGATGGCGTCAACGACGCGCCTGCCCTGCGCAAGGCGGACGTGGGCATCGCCATGGGGATCGTCGGGACAGACGTCGCCAAGGAAGCCGCGGATATCGTCATCACCAATGACGACTTCGCGGCGATCGCGACCGCGATGGAGGAGGGCCGCACCCTATACGACAACTTGCGCAAGTTCGTCACCTACATCTTCGCCAGTAACGTCCCAGAGATCATCCCCTTCGTCCTTACGGCCCTGGTCGGCCTCCCCTTGGCTTTGCCGGTCCAGCTGATTCTGGCTATCGATCTTGGCACCGACCTCCTGCCGGCGTTGGCCCTGGGAGCCGAACTGCCCGAACCGGACGTGATGTCCCGTCCTCCCCGACGCAGGGCCCAACCCCTGCTGGACAGGCGTCTGCTCCGCAGAGCTTTCCTCTGGCTTGGGCCGATCGAGGCCACCCTCTGTTACGCGGGCTTCGCTCTGGTATACGCCGTGTTCGGGTATCTGCCCCTTCCCCATTGGCCCGTCTTCGACTGGTTGGTTTCCCTCAACGTGTTGAGCCTCAGCCAGGATGAGGTGCACCGGTTGGCCCCGACCGTCTTCTTCCTGGGGGTGATCCTGGCTCAGGTGGGGAACGCATTTGCCTGCCGGACCGAGAAGGGTGGTGGCCGCCAGATGGGCTACCTGAGTAACCGGTATCTGCTCCTGGGGATTGTGGCGGAAGTCCTGATCGGGCTGGCTTTGGTATATCTGGCGCCGCTTCGAACGGTGTTTGGCTTGGCATCCGTCCCCGGCTACTTTTGGTACGGTCTGGTCCTGTATGCACCCATCCTCTACGGCCTGGACCGGATGCGCCGATCGCTTCTCGAGTGGAAGGAACGGAGAAGGAGTGACAAAGGAGGGATGCAGCGATGAAAGTCATCATCATGGGTTGCGGCCGGGTCGGTGAGCAAGTCAGCCGCCATCTCGACGAGCACGGGCACGATGTCGTTGTCATTGATCCGGACGAGGCCAACCTGGCGCGGCTCGGGACCAGGTTCCGGGGCCAGGTCATCGCCGGCGTGGGGTTCGACCGCGACGTGCTCGTGAAGGCCGGCATCGAGCAGGCGGACGCCGTCGCCTGCACCAGCCAATCCGACACCGACAATATCGTTACCGCCCGCATCGCCCGCAACATCTACCGCGTCCCCATCGTCGTGGCTCGGCTCTTCGATCCCCGCAGGGAGGAGATCTACCGGCGCCTCGGACTGGTGACGATCTCTACGACGACCTGGGGGGCCGAGCGGATCTTTGAACTGCTCACGCACGCCGAATTGGACATGGTCCATGTCTTCGGGCATGGCGAGGTCTCCCTGGTCGCGCTCGAAGCACCGCCGCGCCTGGTGGGCCGCATGGTCAATCAGGTGACCGTCCCTGGCGAGATCAGCGTGGTCTCCATCACCCGGGAAGGGACGGCAGGGATTCCGATCTCGGGCAGCGAGTTCCGGGAGGGGGACGTTGTGTACTTCGCCGTCCACGCCTCGGCCATGAACCGGTTTGAGAGCCTGCTCGGTTTGGGAACAGGAGGCTAGCCATGGTTGTCCTTATCGTGGGCGGGGGCAAGACCGGGTCGCAGCTGGCCTCCGAACTGTTGGCCACCGGTCACCATGTCGTGGTCATCGAAGATCGCCAGCCGGTCGTGGACCGACTGCGGCGTGAGCTCCCCTCGGAGGCCGTGGTCGCCGGCGATGGTAGCTCTCCCTCCGTCCTCGAGGCGGCAGGGATCGAGAAGGCCAATGTGCTGGCGGCGGTCACCGGCGACGATGCCGCCAACCTGGTCATTACGACGCTGGCACGCTTCGAGTTCAACGTGCCGCGCGTCATTGCTCGCGTCAACAACCCCAAGAACGCCTGGCTCTTCACGCGCGAGATGGGCGTGGACGTGGCCATCAACCAGGCCGACCTGCTGGCGAAACTCATCGCCGAGGAGATGTCGCTCGGAGATATGATGACCCTCCTCAAGCTCCGCAAGGGGGAATACTCAATCGTGGAGGAGAAGGTCGATCCGAATGCCGCGGCGGCGGGGAAACCGGTCAAGGAGCTGGTGCTGCCGGACGCCTGTGGCCTGGTCGCCATCATCCGGAAGGGGGAGCTGATCGTCCCCCACGGCGACACGGTGCTGCAGCCGGTCGATGAGATCTTGGCGATCGTGCATGCCTCGGCACTGGCCCAACTGGCGGCGCTGCTCGGCCCGCAGACAAAGGCGGAGGAGGGGGTCTGAGGAGGCTTCCCTCAAGCTCCTCCCCGTCCTGTCGGCAGCCCGCACACCCAGACAAGCCGAGGCGATCCGGCAGGCGTGTCGCGGCGCGTCTGCTCCACGGGAGATGTCGAGCCGGGGGAGGGGTGAGATCTTGAAGGAGGCGGGGGGCCGTCGGCCCCCCGCCTCCTTTCGTTGCCTCACCCCCTCTCCGCCTCGATCCGTCCATGTCAAGTCGACCTCTCGGCGGAGAGGGGGCCTGGGGGGCCGTCTCGCCCCGGCGGGACGCCGGGTCTCGCGGCCCGAACGGGGTGAG
>CAZEMA010000052.1:0-16894 GCA_964513155.1 uncultured Anaerolineaceae bacterium | reverse complement strand
GGGGTGAGGTCGAAGGTCTTGGTGAGTGCGAAGTGTTTCTTCATCGGACTTCCGAGACAAGACACTAGTCTATAGCCACCCTCGCCGACGTATCCACAGGAGCATCACCATCGGGGTCAAGATCGTAGCCCCCAACATGATCAAGAAGGCCGGCGTGTTGGTCCAGTCGTTGAGCGTGGCGACGGGGGCGAAGAAGTTCATGCCAAAGAAACTGGCCACGAACGAGATGGGCATGAACAGGGTGGTGATGACGGTCAGTGTCTTCATGATGTCGTTCATGCGGTTGTTGATGATCGAGAGGTAGGTGTCCACCGCGCCGCCAACTAGGTCGCGCATGCTCTCGGTGATGTCGTGCATTCGCACCAGGTGATCGTAGACATCGCGGAAGAACACGCGGTCCTGGGTATCAATCACGGCGTAGTCTCCCCGCGCCAGCTTGTTCAGAACCTCTCGCTGGGGAGTGAGGATACGGCGGAGAGCAATCAGAGCCCGCTTGAGCATGAAGATGGTTTCTAGCGTGTCGGTGGTGGGTTTTTCGAACACCTCGTCCTGCGTCGCCTCAATGGCATCATCCAGCTCCTCGATGACCACCATGTAGCCTGCCGCCAGCTCGTCGACCAGGCGGTAGAGCAGGTGGTCCACGTCTTTCTCCAGGTGGCGCTGATCACGCAGACACGTGTGCCACACGTGGTCGACGGAAGCGACCGGCTGGTCGTGGTGGGTGACAAGGTAGTTGAGGCCCAGAAAGGCATCCAACTCAAGCGAATCGACGTGAACGCCGTCCTTGTTGTCCAGGACGATGGCGGGGAGGACGAGATACAGGTACTGGTCCCAATCGTCCACCCGGGGGACGTGCGATTCCTGGAGGGCGTCGTCGACAGCCAGGGGGTGGAAGCCAAAGGTGTTTAGCAGGATGGGCTCGCAGACTTCGGGAGGCTCGCCCTGGAAGTCCACCCACAGGAGACCGTCCTTGTCTCGAAGGGCTTCGGCGAACTGCTCGGAGGACAGTTCCAGCACGGGGCTTCCGCCCTTGGGTCGATAGAGCGTTCGGATCATGATCTCGCCTTCCGCGGTTCGGGATTGTTAGGGCGTTCAGTCCGTCCAGGGTCCTGGCTATCCTGCCATGATTTGGCCATGGGCGCCAGTGTCCGGACCAGCGGCTACGGAGCCAGCTTGCGGCGAATTGCCGGGATGACACATCTGCGGGACCCGGTCGGCGGCCGCACTGCTGCAGGTTGGCTACTACACCGTCTGTGCCGGGCTCCACCAGTCCGCCTTCGACACCGTTGACGTCACCAGCCGGGTCCGAGACCTTCTGCCGGTGGTGTTCGCCTCCATCTTTGTCAATGTCGTCGCCCCCGCGGCGGGTGCCAGCGACGCGGCGGGTGGTCCTGGCAACCATGATCCGGGCCAGTTCCGGGGATCGACTCCTCTTGAAATACCTCAGGCGGTGAGGTCTTTGAGAGCCTCCCGCAACCTGGCGCAGAGGGCGGCCATTTCCGCCGGGCCGCCGCGCGGCGCCTCGGGCCACTCGTCCACGTGAACGCCCCGATACTCCGGCGGCGCGCCGGGATAGCGCGGCACCAGGTGGATGTGCAGGTGTGGCACCCGGTCGCCGAGCACGAAGGCATAGACGTGCTCGGCGTGTTCGCTGCGCTCGAGTGCCCGGCTGAGTCGGACGGCCAGCCGACCGAGCGCCTCGGCCTCCCCATCGTTCAAGTCCGCCAGACCCCGAGCATGCCGCTTGGGTTCGAGCATGAGGTAGCCCAGGTAGGCTGCCGTCTGCCCCTCGCTCATCTGTACGTGCCCGGCATAGACCCTCTCGTCCTCATAGATGGCGCCGCCGGGGACCGACTCAAGCCCGCGATGCTTGCGGCAGATGAAGCAGGTCTCTGGTGATTGCGAGTGTGCCATCATACCCTCCTTACGAGAAGAAGGCCCGGGCCTCGGCGATCCCATGGGACGAAGGGACCCGCCGGTCCTGCTCTAGCCCTCTGCCTCGAGAAGTCTCAGTCTCTCCAGGATTGCGGCTGGAGGTCGCCTGAGTGGCTCCGGGGATTCCCCGCTCGCCACGACATGGCTCGCTCGGAATGAACTCGGCATGTCAGGTGCCCCCGACATAATCATTCCGAGTCGCTGTGGGCAGCGAGGAATCCCCATGACGACTCGGCCGCGACGGTCCTTCCATGGCTACGGCTTTGAGGGATCCTGGCTGCCTGCGGCAGCCTGACATGACGCTGTCCTGGGAACTGTGCCGCTCATCTCAGCATCGTAGCACAGCCTGAATGGCGACCACAAGAGCGGGGGGTGGCGGCCGGCGTGCATTCGATCGGCGAGGCCCCAGGTTGCCCGCACCCCGCCTGCTATAATCATCCACCATGGATGTCCTGCCTGCCTCCGCCGACCGCCAGATCGCCCGCGCCGCCAGCGTGGTGATGGTCGGCATGGCGCTCTCCAGTGTCACGGGGCTTGCCACGACGGTGCTCGTCTCCCACAGCTTCGGCACGGGCCGCGAGATCGACGCCTTCTATGCGGCCAACCGTCTGACCGAGATTCTCTTCAACCTGATGGCCGGCGGTGCATTGGCCTCGGCCTTCGTCCCCACCTTCACTGGCTTCCTGACACGCCAGGATCGTGAGGGCGCTTGGCGGCTGGCATCGGCCGTCGGCAACCTCGTTCTTCTGGCCCTCAGCCTGACGGCGGCGCTGGCGGCGCTGGCGGCACCCTGGCTGGTGGAGCACGTCCTGGCGCCAGGTTTCACCGACCCCGGCCAGATCACGCTCACCGTCTCCCTGCTGCGGGTGATGCTGCTGTCCTCGATCGTCTTCGGGGTCAGCGGCCTGGTGATGGGCATCCTCAACGCTCACCAGCACTTCGCCCTGCCCGCGCTGGCCCCCGCCTCATACCGCCTGGGCTGGATCCTGGGGCTGGTGTTCCTGGTGCCCCGCTGGGGGATCCGCGGCCTGGCGTGGGGCGTGGTCTTGGGCGCCGTCTTCCACCTGCTGGTTCAACTGCCGGGGCTGCGCGGCCGCCAAGGCCGTTACCATCTGAACCTCGGCTTGCAGAACACCTCCGTGCGCGAAGTGGGCCGACTGATGGCGCCGCGCCTGCTGGGCGTGGCCGTTGTGCAGATCAACTTCTTGGTCAACACCAACCTTGCCTCGCGCATGTCGGAAGGCAGCTTGGCCGCCATCACCTTCGCTTTCACCCTGATGATCATGCCCCAAGCTGTCATTGCCCAGGCCATCGCCATCGCCGCCCTGCCGACGTTCTCGGCCCAGGTGGCTCGGGGTGAGCTGGCCGAGATGCGAACCTCCTTGGCCAGCACGCTGCGCGGGGTGCTCTTCCTGTCGCTGCCGGCCAGCGTGGGCCTGATGGTGTTGCGCCGGCCGATCATCGCCCTGGCCCTCCAGCACGGTGCCTTCGGCGCCGGTTCAACCGATCTGGTGGCCTGGGCCCTGCTTTGGTACGCTGCCGGGTTGGTGGGGCATTCACTGCTCGAGATCGTCGCCCGCGCCTTCTACGCCCTGCACGACACCCGCACGCCAGTGCTTGTCGGCGCGGTCGCCATGAGCCTGAACGTGGTCTTCAGCCTGGCGTTCGCTGGCCTCTTCCAGCATATCGGCTGGGCGCCCCACGGGGGGCTGGCGCTGGCCAACTCGCTGGCCACGGCGCTCGAGTGCCTGGCGCTGCTCTGGCTGATGCGTCGCCGCCTGGGTGGGCTCGATCTGGGGAGATTGCGCCGCGGCTTGCTGGCGACGCTGGGCGCCTCGGTCCTGATGGGGCTTGGCCTGTGGGGTTGGCTGAGGGCGACGTCCGGCGCCTCGGTGTGGCTGACGGGGGGCGGGGGGGTGGTTATTGGTGCAGTCGCTTACTGGCTGATAGCGCTGGCGCTGGGGGCGCCCGAGGCGAGGCAGCTGCCGGGGATGGTCTTAAGGCGGACGATGGACGATAGACGATAGACGATGGACCGTTGACCACAGACCACGCCGGCCGATCGTCTATCGTCCGTGGTCCGTCGTCTGCCTACCACTTCGCGTGGTGCTCTTCGGCGAACCCGATCAACCCCTCGATCCGAAGAACCTCGCCCTCATCGGTTTGGGCAGTGCCGCGATACCGGCCAAACATCTGGTGCACCTCGCTCGACAGCACCTTGAGGTCGATCTTGGCCACGCGCTCCTTGAAGGGGACGAACTCGAGGTCGAGCCGGCCATCGGGGGAGGTCATCCGCCAGGGGCGCATGAACTCGCCCGAGGTGTAGGCGATGTCCACGCCGCCGAGCTTGTGGATCCGGCCGCTCAGGATGAGGGCGTTCTCGGTGGCGGCCGAGGTGTCCCCGAACCCATATCCCAGGTTGAGCCCCAGCGTGCGGCCGTCGGGCAAGAATCCCGAGGCGCTGGCCCAAACCCAGAAGGAGCGATACTCCCAGACGCCGCGCCCCCAGTCGAGATTCCCCAGGCACTTGTCCGGGCGAATCGTCTCCCTTTCGCCGGCATACTCCACCCAGCCTTCAGCCGGCATGCAGTTCACTTTGCGATTGTAGTAGAAGCGGTTGCCGGCGATCGGGATGACGATCGCCATCGACTCGTGTCCTGAGGGCAGGCTCAGCCGCACCTCGGCCACCAGCCCCTTCCCCTTAGCGAAGCCGGGCCAGGAGATCGAGAGCCGCCTGCCGCCCGGATCTGCCCCGAAGGCCATTCGCACCCGGCCGTTGTCGAACGTGCTCTCCCCCTCGTTGCTGTTGCGCGGCAGAGCGACGCCGCGTCCGAGGGGGATAGTCAGCGTCTCCTCGTGGTAATCACCAGAGTTCAGGTCGATGACGTAGGCGAACACCTGGCCGATGTACCCGAGGTGCGCCAGCGTGGCGGAGTAGAAGTGGGTCGGCGTGGTCAGACCGTAGTAGTCCCAGCGCTTGAGGCGCAGGTGCTGGAAGGCGCGCAGTCGGTAGAAGCGGGTGTGTTCGAGGTTGCAGTCCAATAGAGGTTGGCGCGCCCAGCCCACCTGGCTCAACCGTCCCTGGGGGTCCAGAAGGGGCGAGGGGATCAACAGCTCGCGCTGCGTGGATTCGATTGGCATGGCGATCTCCTGAGAGCGCGGAAGGAATCGAGGGCAGGGGCCTCACACGCGCAGGAGCATGATCACCACCTGGGCGACGGAGACGCCCAGGACCACGCCCATCAGCGCTTCGAAGGGTGAGTGGCCCAGGACCTCGCGCAATTCCTCCTGCCGCAGCGGATGCCCCTCTACCAGGTCCTGGACCATGGCATTGATGATCTCGGCATGGCGTCCCGCCTGCCGGCGGATGCCGGTGGCATCATAGATCACGACCATGGCGATCACCACTGCTATGGCGAATACCGGAGAGCTGAAGCCAGCCGTCAGGCCGATGGCATGTGCCGCCGCAGTCACCAGGGTCGAGTGGGACGATGGCATCCCACCGGCGCGCAGCAGGAGGGACCAGTTCCAGCGCCGGGTCCTGAGGTACTCGACGGGCAGCTTGATCGCCTGGGCCAGCGCCCAGGCTACTAGGCAGGCGATCAGCACGCGATTGTCGAAGAGTGCCTGCAAGTTCACCTACCCTTCCTCTTCAACCTTCAGATCCTCCTCAGCATACCCGCCCGCCTCATCCGGGACGAGCTGCTTCAATCGGAGTTCGGCCTGGTCTAGGAGCTGGCTGCATCGGCCGGCCAAGGCCTGGCCTCGCTCAAAAAGCCCCAGCGCCTCCTCCAACGGCAGTTCGCCAGCCTCAAGCTTCTGGACAACCATCTCCAGTTCGCGGAAGGCCTGCTCGTACGTCATCTCCTCGGGCGGCTTCACCTTGGCCATATTGTCTCTCCTGCAATCATACGCCGATGAGCGACTTTCCCACAACACCATCCGATGGGTTGGGCGCTGGGGCCTGGCTGTCTGCTCCGCCTCCGGCCAGGCCCCAGCGCTGAAGATCTCTAGCTCTGCATCCTGTGCGACCGCGCGGCCCCAGTCGCCCGATGCACGGTTCCCTTCTCCGGCTAAGGTGTCTTCTCATCACCTTGCTGGGCCTTCCGGTGCGGCCTGGCCTCGGCGGGGAAGGTCCCGTCGCTCACGCGCACCTGCAGCCCATCCCCGGCGCGAACCTGGCGGACCGAGCGGACCAGGCTGCCATCGTCGGCCCGCCGCACCACGGCATAGCCGCGGTCCAGCACGGCCAGAGGATCGACGGCCTTCAAGGCCCCCACGAGTCCGGAAATCGCCGCCCGGCGCAGTTCCAGGTAGTGGCGCAGGAGCGTTGCCGATCGGCGGACCATGTCGTCGACACGCTGGCGGGCGTTGGCCACCCGGCTGCGCGGAGAGGCCAGCCGGAGCGCCGCCCCGCGGTCGGCCAGTGACCAACGAGACCTCTGCACCAGATCGGCGAAGGAGTCGGCCAGCGAGCGGCGGGCCCCTTCCACGGTCTGCTTGAGTTCCAACCGGTCGGGGGTGACGATCTCGGCTGCGGCGGAGGGGGTGGGGGCGCGCACGTCGGCGGCGAAATCGGCGATTGTGAAATCGGTCTCGTGTCCGACGCCCGAGACGACCGGGGCCTTCGAGGCGACAATAGCCCGGGCCACCGCCTCATCGTTGAACGCCGCCAGGTCCTCCAGGGAACCGCCGCCGCGCACCAAGAGGATGACATCCGGGTGGCTGTATCTGTTGACTGCTCGAAGCGCGGCGACGATGCCGGCTGGCGCCTCGGCGCCCTGGACCGGCGTGGGCGCCAGCACAACCCCGGCCAGCGGGAAACGCCGGCGAAGCACGTTGAGGACATCCTGCAGGGCGGCGCCGGTGGGCGAGGTCACGACGCCGATCCGGGCTGGCCAGGCGGGCAACGGGCGCTTGCGTTCGGGGGCGAACAAGCCTTCAGCCTCCAGCCGGGCCTTCAGACGCAGGAACTCCTGGAAGAGGGCGCCCTCCCCCGCCGGCCGCAAGGCGTCCGCGTATAGTTGATATTGGCCTCCGGCCTCGTACAAGCTGATCCGCCCGTGAACCTCGACCGCCTGGCCGTCGCGAGGCAGGAACGTTTGGCGGGCAACATCGGAGCGCCACATGACGCAGCGCAGCGAGGCTTCGGCGTCCTTCAGGGTGAAGTAGAAGTGGCCGGAGGCGGGTCGGGAGGCGTTGGAGACCTCGCCCGCCACCCATAGATCCTGTAGCCGGTAGTCGCTCTCCAGCAACTCGCGTAGGTAGCGGTTGATCCCAGCAACCGACCAGACCGGCGAAGCCTCAAGTCCCCAGAGTGGGATCTGGTTCATGTTGAGGAGCATACCCTCCGGCCGGGTACGTGTCAATCGGCCGCGCAGGGGATGGTCAAGAAGGCACCTGGTTTCCCCGGGAAGCGGCTCGGGGCGCAGAGGACGGGTTGGAGCCGAGGGTCGGCGAGGATCCCTTGTTTCGGGAGTGGGCGCGCGGCGCTACGCCCCTGCCGCGGCAGCCCGTGGCCCGGGACGTGTATAATCTCGACACAGGCCAGCGTCGAGCTGGCTGGGACGGGAGTCGAGATGGACGAGCCGCTTGAGGTTCAGGTGGGGAAAGCGATCAAGGCCCGAGGCTGGACCTTGGCTACCGGGGAGTCGTGCACGGGCGGCCTGCTCGGACACCGCCTGACCAATGTCCCCGGGTCTTCAGAGTACTACCTGGGGGGCGTGGTGGCCTATGCCTACGAGGCCAAGGAACGCCTGCTGAAGGTGAGCCATGACACCCTCTACAAGCACGGGGCGGTGAGCCAGGAGACGGCGCTGGAGATGGCGCTTGGCGCCCGACAGGCGCTGGGGGCCGACGTCGGCCTATCCGTCACTGGCATCGCCGGCCCGGGCGGAGGCCTGCCCGACAAGCCGGTGGGGCTGACATGGATAGCGATCAGCAGCCGCGAGGGCCAACAGGCTGAACGGCACGTCTGGCAGGGCGACCGTCTTGAGATCAAGACCCAATCGGCCGAGGCCGCGCTGAGGTTGCTCCTCCGAACCCTGGAGGGCTAGGCATGAGGCAGGCGATCACCGTGGAGGCGCGCTTCGAGGCCGGCGGCTCCATCCGCCCACTAACCTTCGAATGGCGTGGCCGCCGGCATGTCGTGGTGTCCCTCGGCCGCCAGTGGGACCAGGACAACGAGCACCACTTCCTGGTCATGACGCCCGACGACCGGGTCTACGAGTTGGCACTCGCGCCCGACCCAGCCCGCGCCGGCGGCACCTGGTGGCTATGCCGGGCGCCGGAGGGCGGACGGGCCGCGGCCTGATGGGGCAGGATCTCGGGAGAGGACAATCCAGGGGAATAGAAACGCCGGCGCACTCACGCCGGCGTTTTGCCGATCGGCCAAGGCCGGGGGAAGAATGGGCCTTCCAGGAGTCGGGCTCGAACTGCCTAGCGGTCGATCCCCGGCCGACGATGTCGAACCAGGTGCTCCCGGCACGGAAAGGGGAGGGCTTGCCTTGGGCGGCGTATGCCGATTTGAGGGTGTACTTGTCACCGCTGGCGAGACCCAGGATGCCGCCGTAGAGCGGGGCGATCTGTCCATCAGCCAGGCGGGCGGAAGGCATCGGCCTGACCTGGGGCGCCTCCCAACCGTAGAAGAGGGCGACGAAGCAAGTCGCCCCTTCGCTGATGGACTGCTCCCATACGAGGTCGGTGTAGGCCTGGCCGGCCTGAGGGCGTCCGGCGAAGGGGAGGGGGGAGATCCTCGCGAGGACCGGCCGGCGGTCGAGCAGCGACGGATCGGCAGCGCTGGAGCCGGTCAGCGGGTCCACATTGGCGGGGAAGGCCTCCGGGCCGAGGGGCACTGGCGTTGCCTCGGGGAGTCGGTCGGCCGAAGGATGGCGAGGTTTTTCGTCTGGCTTGGTGCGTGGGGCTAGGTCTTGCTCCTCTCCACCATCTCTTGGAACATGCGTACGCTGGCTGGGCTATGCCCGGCGAAGTGGTTGTTGAAGTAGCCGTAGACGTCGACCCCGTCGCCGAGGAACTTCCGAACACGCTCCGCCCATCCGCTCAGTTCCTTTGTGCGATCGATCTGGATGCGGTCGAAACGCTCGATATCGCTGCGACGGCCGAGCCAGCGGATGACGGTGAAATCGGCCGTGATCCAGTCCATGCGGGGCATGTAGTACAGGTCCTGCAGCACGAGGGCCGCGTGGTGTGAGGAGAGCATCTGGGCGAGTCCTGTGGTAAGCCACTTGCGGTTGCGAATCTCGACCGCGTAGCGGGGGCCCGGCGGCAGCGATCCCAGGAACGCATCCAGCCTCTCAAAGGCTTCGGGCGTGAAGTCGTAGGCGAACTGCAGGGTGAGGACAGCCAGCTTCTCGCCCAACTCCTGCATGAGCCCGACGAAGGCGTGCGTCTCCGCGGAGGCGTCCTCAAGCTTCTTATCGTGGGTAATCGACTTGGGGAACTTGGCAGCGAAGCGGAAACTGTCTGGCGTCCGCTGGCGCCATCCCCGCACGACAGCCGGGCGCGGGGCGCCGTAGAAGGTCGAGTCGATTTCGACGGTCGGGAAATGCTGGGCGTAGGCTTCGAGGTAGGCGGCCTTCGGGGTGCCCGCGGGGTAGAAGGGACCAACCCAGTCGTCGAAGGCGAACCCCTGCGTGCCCAGCAGCATGCAGCCGATGTGAGCCATCCTGCGACCCATCCCGTCGTCCGCGCAATTAGGCCAATCCGTGGCCAGCTCCTGGCCACAGACGACGAAGAGACCACGGGCTCAAGGCTAGCCCGCCAGGCGCTGGATGAGCATCTCGACCACGCGCTGAAGTACAACCTCGGCCACCTCGGCCTTGGTCATCAGCGGGAGTTCCTGCACGCTTCCGCTGGGGTCGATCAGGGTCACCCGGTTGGTATCGACAGCGAAGCCGGCGTCAGTCGCGGTGATGTCATTGGCCACAATTAGCGACAGGCCCTTGGCCTGAAGCTTGGCGCGGGCGTTGGCCAGCACATCCTGGCTTTCAGCGGCGAACCCGACCACGACCTCCGGGCGGCCGCTCTTCTTGCGCTGGGCAGCGACCAAGGCGAGTATGTCGTCCGCTGGCACTAGGCGCAGCTCAGGCGCGCCCCGCCCCCGCTTGAGTTTCTGCGGCACGGATTCCTCGGGGCGGAAGTCCGCCACGGCGGCGGCCATCAAGAGCGCCTCGGCCTCGGCGGCGACCTCCAACACGGCGGCAGCCATCTCCGCTGCGGTGCGCACGTCGATCCGCTCGGCGCCCACAGGCGTCTCGAGCGAGGTGGGGCCGGTGACCAGGCAGACGGAGGCGCCCCGGTCGATGGCGGCCTGGGCCAGGGCGAAGCCCTGCTTGCCGGAGGAGCGATTGGTGATGACGCGCACGGGGTCGATGGGTTCTTCGGTGCCGCCGGCAGTGACGACTAGCTTGCAGCCGGCGAGGGGCCCGCTCCGGCCGAGGGCCAAGCGGACGTAGCCTACCAGCTCGGTCGGTTCCAGCATCCGGCCACGGCCGATCAAGCCGGAGGCCATCCTCCCCTCCCCGGGGCCGGCGATGATCGCACCCCGCTGGCGCAAGATCTCCAGGTTGGCCTGCGTGGCCGGGTGCTCGAACATGCGCGCGTCCATAGCGGGCGCGACCACCAGCGGGCAGCGGGCGGCCAGCGCGGCGATGGCTAGAAGCGAGCCTGCCTGGCCGGTGGCCAGATGCGCCAGCGTGTTGGCCGTGGCCGGCGCGATGACCAGGAGTTCGGCTTCCTCGGCCAGGGCGACGTGCAGAATGTGAGCCTCCTGACCCCACAGGTCAGCGTCGGTGTAGGCCCGGCGGCTGGTCACCGACTGGAATGTCACCGGGCTGACGAACTTCTCGGCCGCCTGGGTCAGGATGACGTCCACAAGGGCGCCAGCCTGGGTTAGCCTGGAGGCCAGGTCGGGCGACTTGTAGGCCGCGATCGAGCCGGTGACGCCGAGCAAGATGTGGCGGTCCTGGAGGATAGGGACGGGCGTGTGTGTGTTCATGACTCCCCGATTCCATCGGCAAGGATCTGAAGCCCGACGGGCTAACGCTATTCTACAACCACTTTCCCCCTCCATCGTCCGTCGTCTGCTATACTTGTCCTCGCGTAGCCGCTGACAAGGAGAAGCAGAGATGGCCAGCGAAGTCGAGCGTCTAATCAGCGAGACCGTCGACCAGTACAAGCCGCTGTACAAGTCCTACAACCAGGCGGGATGGGATGCCGCCACGACCGGCACGGAGGAGGCCAACCAGAGGGAACAGGAAAGGCAGGCCGCCCTGATGCGCTTCTGGGCGGACCCCGGCCGCCATGCCCTGGCCAAGCGTCTTCACGAGTCTGGGGCGGCGCCCGACCCGCTGTCGGCCCGCCAGGTGAAGGTGATCTACCTGGCTGCCGCCAAAGCCCAGCAGGATGAGGCCACGATCCTGAAGCTCACCCAGCTGGAGGCGGACGTGCGGCAGAAGTACTACAACTTCCGCGGCAAGGTGGATGGCAAGGAGCTCAGCGACAACCAACTGGACGAAATCCTATCCAAGAGCAAGGACTCAGCCGAAGTCCAGCGGGCCTGGGAGGCCAGCAAGCAGGTCGGGATGCAGGTGGCCGATCCGATCCGCGAGTTGGCTCGAGTGCGCAACGCTGCCGCCCAGGCACAAGGCTTCCGCGACCACTTCCTCAAGTCCCTGACCCTGGATGAGATCGACGAGGGCATGCTGCTGAGCACCTTCGAGGCGCTTGAGACGGCCACGCGGGCACCGTTCGCCAGCCTCAAGGCCGAGATCGATCGCGATCGAGCAGCTCGCTTCGGCATCGCGGTGACCGACCTCGGGCCGTGGCACTACGGCGACCGCTTCTTCCAGGAGGCCCCCGAGATGGGCGGAGTGGACATGGATGCCCTCTTCGCCCCAAAAGACCCGACCATCCTGGCGATCACGACCTACGACGGCCTGGGGATGGAGGTGCGCGACATTCTGGCTCGCTCCGATCTCTACGCCCGCCCCGGGAAGAACCAGCACGCCTTCTGCACCGATATCGACCACGAAGGCGACATTCGTACCCTGAACAACCTCGTCCCCAACCACCGCTGGAGCGGAACCCTGCTGCACGAGCTCGGGCACGCTGTCTACGATAAGTTCGTTGACCCGTCGTTGCCATGGCTGCTACGCGAGCCGCCTCATACCCTCTCGACCGAGGCCATCGCCCAAATGATGGGCTCGCTGACCTTCGACAAGGAATGGCTGACTGGAATCCTGGGAGTCCCGGCCGATGACGCCGAACGCGTGGCCAAGGCGGCTAGGCAACGCGACCGCGCCGCTCGCCTGATCTTCACCCGCTGGTGCCTGGTGATGACCAACTTCGAACGCGCCCTGTATGCCGATCCTGAGGGCGATCTCGACACGTTGTGGTGGGATCTGGTCGAGAAGTATCAGCTCCTCCGGCGTCCGGAAGGCCGCAAGACACCGGACTGGGCCGCCAAGTACCACGTCGCCCTGGCCCCGGTCTACTATCACAACTATGAACTGGGCTACCTCGCCGCCATGCAGTTCCGGGACCGGGTCCGGAAGGCGGCCGGCGGTATCGTCGGTCGCAAGGAAGCTGGCCGCTGGCTCATCGAGAATATCTTCCGCCCGGGGGCGCAGCGGGATTGGGCCGCACACATCACCACCGCCACCGGCGAGCCGCTCAACCCCCGCTATTTCGTGGAGGCCGTGTCCTGAGAGGCGGCCGTCAGGATCCTTGGCAGGCAACAGTAGGGGCGGTGCATGCACCGCCCCTACTGTGATCGAGGGGCGCCGCGACTTGAACGGTACGGCAAGGTAGTCTATACTGGTAGTTGAGGCCCGCTATCCCCCATTCCGTGAAAGGAAGTCTCGTGACGAATCGAGCCCCGCTGGCCCAGCGAGACCCGTCAGTCGCAGTGGTTATTCCGGCCTTCAACGAGGCGGATTACATCCTGCCGGTGCTGGAGGCGGTTCGCCAGGCCACCGGCTTGACCAGGATCATTGTTGTCGATGACGGTTCGACCGATGGGACGGCGGAGGTTGTCCGGGCGGCGAGCGCCGGCGATCCCAGGGTCCAGGCAATTCGCTTGCCGGTCAACTACGGCAAGGCGGCGGCGATCGTCACGGGGGTTGGCTTCAGCGAATGCGATCTCATCGTCCTCCTGGACGCGGATCTGGTCGGCCTTCAGCCTCAGCACATCGAGGACTTGATCGCCCCGGTTCGGAGCGGCGAGTATGCCATGGCCCTGGGGCTCTTCCGCCGTGGGCGTTTCCAGACTGATATCTCGCACGTTCTGACGCCGTATCTCAGCGGCCAACGCTGCCTCCGGTGGCCTCTGTTTCGGACCGCGCCCGAGCTGGGCACTGCTCGAGCCGGAGTGGAAGTGGCCCTCAGTCTGCATGCCCATCGCAGCCACTATCCGGTGAAGAGAGTACGCTTGGCGGGTGTCACCCACGTCATGAAGACCGAGAAGGCAGGCCGGCTGCGTGGCTTGTGGCAACACCTGCGGATGTTTGCTGAGATTGGCAGGTATCTGGTGCGGCAGTTCTTCCCCTGGGCCTCTGACTGGCGGCTGACCCGGCCCGACTGGGTCGGCGGCGGCCGCGACCGCTAGCTGAGGCTCACGAACTGCAGCCACGTTACGAGGCGCAGGTTTCTCCTGCCGCCCCTCGGACGCGACAGCGTCACCTGCTTGCCAACCCGGATGCCCCCGGTGTCGTCGAGCCCTGGCAGCCGTCGTGCCCTGGGCCACAGGCGGACGGGGTGAGGCAGGAAGCCCGTAAGGCTGTGGGGGGGTGGCGCTGTCGTTGGCGGGGACCAGAGCGCGATTTCCCCGACTTCGGAAGTCCCCGGGACTTCCGAAGTCGGGGAAAGAAAACGCCGTCCCCATCGTGGACGCCCCGAACCCACACTCCGCGTTGACGGGTTTTCGTAGTCGTGGTATCCTGAATATGAGCCCATGCGTTCCGGTACGTGCTGCTTCGCTTGACAAGGACCGTCCGCGCCGAACGGCGCGCGGGCGGCCTTTTGTCTGGCGAGGCCGCTTGCCGGACGAGCACTCAGGGTAAGGAGGCACAGCACCATGGAAGCCGAGGTCAATCGCAAGGGCGGGGCGGTGAAGTGGTTCAGCCGGGTGAAAGGGTACGGCTTCATCGCGCCGGACGACGGAGGGAAGGAGATCTTCGTCCACTTCAGCGGCATCGAAGGCGAAGGTTACCGGAATCTCGAAGAAGGCCAGCGCGTAACCTTCGTGGTGGAGGACACCCCCAAGGGCCCCCAGGCGGTGTCGGTGCGCGCGGTAGAGACGCCGCCAGTTGAGCCCAGCGGAAGCGAGCCAGCCTAGACCCTAGCCCCGTTTCCGCTCAACCGAGCTAGAGGCGCGGCGCTCGACGGCGGACGCCGTCAGGCCGCGGGAACAAGCCGGCTTGAGGCCCTTGATGGCCAAGCCGGCAGTCCTCACGAATCCTGATGACAAGCGACGTCGACCGGGAGGCCCCTCGCCTCCCGGTCTGCTACAATACCGGCGTGGGCAGCCTCTTGCTGGTAGCGACGCCGATCGGGAATCTAGAGGACATCACGCTGCGCGCCCTGCGCATGCTGCGGCAGGCCCGCCTGATCGCCGCTGAGGACACCCGTCAGACGCGCAAACTGCTCAGCCACTTCGATATCCACACGCCGCTTGTCTCCTATCACGAGCACAACAAGTTGACCCGGCTCGACCAGATCCTCTCCACCCTGGCGGAAGGGGATGTAGCCCTTGTCTCGGACGCAGGGACGCCGGGCCTAAACGACCCAGGCTACGAGCTGGTCCGGGCCGCTCTGAGTGCCGGCCACAGTGTCTGTCCGGTTCCCGGCCCTTCGGCCTCGCTGGCAGCGCTCGTGGTTTCCGGGCTGCCAACGGACGAATTCGTCTTCCTCGGCTACCTGCCCCGCCGGCAGGGAGAGCGCCGCAGGGCGCTGGAGGACCTTGCCGAGGAAACCCGGACGCTTCTGGCCTTTGAGGTCCCGCACCGGCTGCGCCGGGCGCTGCAGGATCTGGAAGAGGTTCTGGGGGGCGAACGGCCGGTGGCAGTGTGCCGCGAGCTGACCAAGATGCACGAGGCGATCCTGCGGTGCACGTTGCGGGAAGCACGGATCCACTTCCAGGAGACGGACCCCCGGGGGGAGTTCACGCTGGTCATCGGCGGTGCCCCGGCTGGCGCGGCCTCTGCCAGGGCGAGCGCCGGGTCAGCGGCCTCCTCGGCCGCGGGCCGCTGGCCCGAAGAGGTAGTGCGGGCGGCGCTGGCCGAGGAACTGGCGGAGGGTTTGAGCCGGTCGGAAGCCGCCCGCAAGATCGCGGCGGCCAGCGGCTGGGAGCGCAGGCAGGTATATCGGCTTACGCTGGAGGAGAGATGAATCTTGATGATCTGGAGCATCTGCGGGTGACTGACCCCTCGGGCATGCTCGGGCACATCGACAGCCTACCTGGTCAATTGGCGGCCGCCTGGGATCTGGGCCAGTCGCTGCCCTTGCCCGCCAGGGAGGGAATCCGGCAGGTGCTGGTGTGTGGCATGGGGGGCTCAGCCATCGGCGGCGACCTGGTGGCGGCTTACACGTTGCCGGCCATCCAGGTGCCGCTGATCGTTTGGCGGGGCTATGACCTGCCAGCCTACGTCACAGGTCCAGAAACCCTGGTCCTGGCGTCGTCGCATTCGGGTAACACCGAAGAGGTCCTTTCGGCCTTTGACCGCGCTCGGAAAGTAGGCGCCCGCCTCGTGGCGTTGACAACGGGCGGACAGCTTGCCCGCAGGGCGGAGGCAGCAGGCGTGCCGCTCTGGCGGTTCGAGCACAAGGGCCAGCCTCGAACCGCAGTGGGGTTCTCCTTTGGGCTGCTTCTGGCCGTACTG
Organism: uncultured Anaerolineaceae bacterium; assembly: GCA_964513155.1. GTDB lineage: Bacteria > Chloroflexota > Anaerolineae > Anaerolineales > E44-bin32 > DATEAV01. The sequence continues at coordinate 1,061 of CAZEMA010000052.1, read as the reverse complement.
GTCCGGCTGGGTTTGATCCCCGATCCCGCGGCCGAACTGGCCGACGCCGTGGCCGCCATGCGCAGGCAGCAAGAGGCCTTGAGAGCGGAGGTTCCGGTGGTGCGAAACCCCGCCAAGCGGATGGCCGGCCAGTGGGTCGAGCGCTGGCCCACCATCATCGGGAGCGACCTCCTGGCGCCTGTTGCCCGCCGCTGGCGAACGCAGATCAGCGAACTGGCGAAGGCCATCGCCCAGTTTGAGGAGATTCCGGAGGCGGATCACAACCTGGTAGCGGGGGTCCTGAATCCGGAGGCATTGTCCGGCAAGACCATGGTCGTCTTCCTGCAGGCGTCCCTGAACCACCCCCGCAACCGGCTGCGCATTGAGGCCACCCGGGAGGTCCTCATGGTCGAGGGCTTCAACACGGACGTTGTCCAGGCCGCAGGAGAGACTCGGATGGCCCAGCAATGGACCAGCCTCCACTTCGGTGACTACAGCGGCTACTACCTGGCGATGGCCTATGGCGTCGACCCGACGCCGGTCGCGGCCATCGAGAGCCTCAAACAACGTTTGACCAAGGGAGAGGCGTAGAGGGGAAGCCTGCCGCAGCTGGCCCTGCCGATTGGCTAGGTTGGTTGCTTTTCTCGACCGGAACGTGGGGTCTGTGATGGTTCCGACCAGGGGAGGGGCCACAGCATCGGGGATCAGGCAGGGGTGGAAGAGAGACCGGGTCTCCCCTGGCACCCTCGATGCCGGGCAAGTCCCTCGCAGAGGAGAGCGCGAATGAACAAGCCGAGCCCCGAGCAGGAACGCCTCCGGCAGTTGCGAGACCGGCAACTGAGAGCCCGTGATCCGATGACCAAGCAGCATAGGCTCGAACGCACGATTGCGCAGCGTCACCGTCGTGCCCAGGAGCCGTTCTCAATTGTTCGTATCTGGTCAGAGATCCCCCACAAGTGGAAGGGCGTCTTCTACGGCCTGGTTGGTGGCGTGCTCTTGCTTGTCGTTCTGCCGATGTTCTGGTCTTCCCCGTGGGCGACACTGCTCCCGATCATCCTGATTCCCTTCTTTGTGTTTCTCGG
>CAZEMA010000051.1:15176-17674 GCA_964513155.1 uncultured Anaerolineaceae bacterium | reverse complement strand
TGGTTGGGGCTTCGCCCCAACCACCACATATACGAATTCTTTCCAGGAAGCAGGGCTTTTTCATCACACTCCTACAAGCGTGGGTCTCCTCCGGGGCTCGATTGCCCTGGCGGCTAGGCCCCGCGGCCGCGCATGCGGGGATCGAAGATGTCGCGGACGGCATCGCCCACCAGGTTCCACGAAAGAACGAAGAACAGGAGGGCCAGGCCGGGATAGACGACGATGTACCAGTAGGTGTTCAGAGCCGTGATCCAATCGCGGGCGAACGAGAGCAGCTGACCCCAGTCGGCATAGCCAAGCTCGACCCCGACGCCCAGGAAGCTCAGCGCGGCGAAAATGACGACGACGTCGCCCAGGTTCATCGATGCCACCACCAACGTCGGGAAGATGGCGTTGGGCAGGATGTGGCGGAACATGATGCGCCGGTCCTTGGCCCCCATCACCCGCGCCGCCAGGACATAGTCGCGCTCCTTGATCGATAGGATATCGCCCCGAATCAGCCGGGCAAAACTCATCCAGCCAAACACGATCATCGCCACCGTTGCCGGGAGGGTGCTCTTGCCGAACAGCGGCGTCAGGATCGCAGCCAGCACCAGGGCTGCCATAAGGAAGGGAAAGGTGAGAAACACGTCCGTGATACGCATCAGGATCATATCGGGCAGGCCGCCATAGTAGGCCGACACGACGCCGACGATGATCCCGATCAGAAGCTGGGTGACCGTGATGATGATCCCCACCCGAAAGGCAGTGCGGGTGCCCCAGACGACCCCGTAGAAGATGTCCCACTGCCCGGCCGTAGTGCCGAACGGATGAATCCATTCGCCCGAGCCCGTGAGAGGCTGGAGCCAGAAGGCAGTTGCCGGCTGACGGCGATTCCAGACCGACATCGGCGCCCGCGGGATGGCGGCATAGCCGTCGCGCGGGATCGTGTAGGGACTCGAGGCCCGCAGGGGCGGGGCGATCAGCGGCGCGGCGATGGCAACGAACACGAAGAAGGCCATGATGGCGAATCCGGTGATCGAGAGCGGATTGGTCGCCAGCCCGCGCAGTACGCGGTAGACCTCCGGGCCCAGCACCTTCTCCAGCCAGGGGATCGTGCGCTCCGGCAGGCCGTCGAGCGTCCCGGCCAGATCTCGCCTCACGGTGGTAGTCGCCATAGCAGACTCCTCTCGATCCCGCCTCTACTCGAGGGTGACTCGCGGATCGATGAAGACGTACAGGATATCCACCAGCAGGTTGGCCAGGACCAGGATCAAGCCGGTGAAAAGGACAAAACCCAGAACGGTCACTACGTCCAGCTGGAGCGCGGCGCGGGCCGCGGCGGAGCCGATGCCGGGAAAATCAAAGATGGTCTCAGTGATGACCACGCCGTTGAGCAAACCGACCACGGTCGCACCGCCGATCGTGACCACCGGGATCAGGGCATTGGGCCGGGCGTGCTTGTTGATCACCGCTCTCTCGGTCAGGCCCTTGGCCCGGGCGGTGGTGACGTAGTCCTGGCGCAGCGTCTCGAGCATCGAGGAGCGGGTGACCCGAAGCAGCAGGGCCCAGGACAGGTAGGACAGGGTCACGATAGGCAGGACCAGGTGACGCAAGGCGTCGAGGAAGATATCAAAGCGCAGGTTGAGAATGGCATCAACAGTGATCAGCCGGGTGTACTGGTGGAAGGAACCACCCAGGATGATTTCGCTCGCCCAGTCCGAGATGCGTCCCGGCGGGAACCACTCCAGCTTGGCGTAGAAGATCATCAGAACGAGCAGCCCGAAGACGAAGGTGGGGAAGGAGTAGCCGACAATGCTGAAGACCCTGGCGACTTGGTCGATCGGCTTGTTGTGGTTGACGGCCGAGAGAACGCCGAGCCAGACCCCGCCCCCGACAATGGGGACGACGGCCCAGAGCGCCAGCTCGAGCGTGGCCGGGAAGCGCTGCTTGATCAAGTCCACCACCGGCTGGTGGGCCGTGCGGGAGTAGCCCAGGTTGCCCCGTAAGATGCCGCCGCTGATCTCATCCGTCCCGGCGACGGGAACGCCCACCAGCCAGCGGTAGTACTGGACGTAGATGGGGCAGTCCAGACAATAGCGACGGATCACCGCGTCCCAGCCGGCCTCGTTCCTGGGGACGTCCCGCAGCCAGAGCGCCGAGCGCTCAGCCGGGCTGAGGAAGGACATCATGACAAAGATGAGTACGGTCGTGCCAATCAGGAGGAAGGGTACGATGATCAGTCTACGGATGATGTAGTTGGCCATATGACCACCTAAGAGAGTGCGGGGTGCAGGGGGAGCCCCCCTGCACCCGCACAGGCGTCAAAGGTCAGACGTCTACTGCTTCGAGAGTACGTAGTAGTAGGAGCCCGCGTAGATCGGGTTGTAGAACCAACCCTGAACCCAGCGCTGCTCGTAGTGCCGGCCAGTGGCCACGGCTAGGCGGATGGCGATCGCCTCGTCGTAGTCCATCTGGGTCAGCTGCTGGTAGATCACAGCGCGCTCAGCCGGATCGGT
>CAZEMA010000051.1:0-15076 GCA_964513155.1 uncultured Anaerolineaceae bacterium | reverse complement strand
TCGACCTGGCTCACGTTCGAGCGGTCAACGACGGCGAAGTCAGCGTCGCCGGCCTGCAGCATGGCGAAGCGGGTGCCCCACTCGTCAACCGAGAGGATCACCACGCGCTCCAGAGCTGCGTTGCCCGTCGGGGCGCCTTCCCAGGCCGGTCCCACTTCGGCCGTGCGCCAGTAGTTCGGGTTGCGGACCATGACGACTTCCTGGCCGTGGGTCCAGTGATCGAGCATGAAGGGGCCGGTGCCATTCTCGATAGCGGTCAGCGGGGCCGTCTCTGAGTCCCGGCCGTAGAAGTTCTGCCAGGTGGCGCAGTCGCCATCCCAGGCGCCCTGCTCGATGGCCCAGGCCTTGTCCTGGACGGAACCCCAGAACTGGGCGAGTGTCGGGATGAAGGGCCCCCAGGGCTGCGCCAGGTGGAAGGAGACCGTGCCGTCGCCGTTGTCGACGATGGCCGACATCACGCGCTCGCAGGCTGCCAGCAGTGCCGCGGGATCGGAGGCTGCCAAGCCCGCGGGATCGTCAGCCACCGCAGGATCGACCAGCTCGGCGATGTCGTAGGTCCCGATGCCGAAAAACGGCTCGGTGAAGAGCCACTGTGGCGAGTTGTAACCGCCTTGCAGCACGCCGCGCTGAATGCTCCAGGCAACGTCCGCTGTCGTCATCGCGTCGCCGTTGTGGAAGGTCACGCCCTGGCGGATCGTGAAGGTGTAGGTCATCCCATCTTCAGAGATCGTCCAGTCCGTGGCCAGTTGCGGAACGAACTCGACGGCGCTCCCTCGGTTGTACCACACCAACGTATCGTAGGTGTTCTCGAGGATCTCGCCGCCGGCCGTCTCGTAATCCCAGGCCGGATCAAGACTATCGGGCTCGCCGATGGTGGCTACGGTCAAGGTCGTCGGGTCAGCCGAAGCGAAGCTGACCGGCGCCGTTGTCGGAGTGACTTCGATCACGATCGGGGTCCCGGCGACGATGGTCACTGCAGGCTGGGTCGGTCCGCCGCAGGCCGCTAGGGCCATGCTCAGGATCACAGCCACTCCCATGGCCGTGCTCAAACGCTTATGTGAAAACATCCTCTCCTCCAAAACATGCTCGGTATTCCGGATTCTCACTCAAAGGGCATTCTTGCTTCCCGCTCCTGCGATAGCCTCACCTCCTTTCGGGTCTCGAGAGGACGCCTCTCCAGGCGCCTCAGACTTCCGCGCGATGACAGGCGACGAAGTGCTTGGGTAGGATCTCCCTCCACTCAGGGATTTCCTTCCGGCAGATATCGACCGCCAGAGGACAGCGGGTGTTGAAGACGCATCCCGGCGGAGGGTTCACCGGGCTGGGCACATCGCCCTGGAGAATGATGCGCTTTCGCTTCTCCTCGACCACCGGATCGGGAACCGGGACCGCTGAGAGCAGAGCCTGGGTATACGGGTGCAGGGGGTGTTCGTAGAGCTCGAGGCGGGCGGCCATCTCCATGAGCTTACCCAAATACATCACGGCCACGCGGCTGGAGATGTGGCGCACCATGCTCAGGTCATGGGCGATGAACAGGTAGGTCAGCCCAAGCTGCTCCTGCAACTCCTCCAACAGGTTGACGACCTGCGCCTGGACCGAAACGTCCAGGGCAGAGATGGGTTCGTCGCACACGATGAAGTCGGGATTCAGAGCCATGGCCCGGGCCACGCCCACGCGCTGCCGCTGACCGCCGGAGAATTCATGCGGGTAGCGGCTGTCGAATCGGGGGTTCAGCCCGACCAGCTGCAGCAGTTCCTTGACGCGGTCCGCCCGTTCCCCCCGCCCCTTGCTAGTGTGGATGACCATGGGCTCGGAGATCAGCTCGCCGACGGTCATGCGGGGATTGAGCGAGGCATAGGGATCCTGGAAGATCATCTGCAGCCGGGTGCGGATCCGCCGCAGATCCTCGCCCTTGAGCTCGGTCAGCTCCTTATCTTCGAAGCGGACCTTGCCGGCCGTGGGGCGATAGAGTTGCAGGATGACCCGGCCGGCCGTTGTCTTGCCGCAGCCGCTCTCCCCGACCAGACCCAGGGTCTCACCTTTGTAGACATCGAACGAGATGCCGTCGACTGCCTTGACGTAGCCGACGGCACGCTTGACGAACAGGCCCCGCAGGATCGGGAAATGTTTCTTCAGCCCTTCAACCTGGAGGATGACGTTGTTCTCAGACACTGGAGGCCACCTCTTTCACCGCCAGCGGAACATCGACCCAGCAGGCGATTTGATGATCCGTTCCGACCAGACGGAGTTGAGGGTTCTCCTCCCAGCAATGCTCGATAACATGTGTGCAACGGGGAGCGAACGGGCAGAAACGGGCTTCCTGAAGCAGGTCGGGCGGCCGGCCCAGGATGTTTGCCAGCCGCCTGGCGTGCCGTCCATCCACCCGCGGCAGCGAGCCGAGCAGAGCGATCGTATAGGGGTGCCGCGGATTGGCGTACAACTCTTTGACCGGGGCATGCTCCACAAGGAAACCGGCGTACATGACCACGACGCGTTCGGCCAGCCCGGCGATGATCCCCAGGTCGTGCGTGATCCAGATGATCGCCATCCCCAGCCGGTCGCGGAGCTCCTTGACCAGATCGATGATCTGGGCCTGGATGGTCACGTCGAGAGCGGTCGTGGGCTCGTCGGCGATCAGGATCTGAGGGCTGCAGGAGAGCGCCATGGCGATCATCACGCGCTGGCGCATGCCTCCCGAGAACTGGTGAGGATAGTCGCCCAGACGGTCAGCGGCGTTGGGGATGCCAACCATACTCAGGAGCTCGATCGTCCGCTCCCGAGACTGGGCCTCGTTCATCCCCATATGCTCAAGCATCGGCTCGGCCACCTGCTTGCCGATGGTGATCACCGGATTGAGCGAGGTCATGGGATCCTGAAAGATCATGGCGATCTGCGCCCCTCGCACGAAGCGCAACTCCTCGCGCGAGAGTTTGAGCAGGTCCCGCCCCATGAACACCGCCTCGCCCTGCTCGACCTTGCCCGGGGGTTCGGGGATCAGGCGCAGGATCGAGAGCACCGTCACGCTCTTGCCACAACCGCTCTCGCCCACGATGCCCAACGTCTCCCCTTCCTCCAGGTGGAAGGAGACGCCATTCACGGCGTGCACGACGCCTTCTGGGGTGTTAAAACGTGTCTCCAGATCTCTGACTTCAAGGACCTTAGGCGCCAAGGCGGGTTCTCCTGGGACTCGGGATTCGACCGGATGGGTGAGGCGGGGCTCGGCCTCCCGAAGGGCGGTGATATCGCTTGTGTGTCCGTGAAATGGAGTCCAAGTCCTGGGCGGCGAAAGGGCGTATCCAGCAGAACGCCAACGGCCCAAGCTCTCCGGCTGCTCTGCCGGTCAGGCCGCCTTTCGCCAAGTCTATCCCGTGGATTATACCTGAAACACTCGAGGCGTCAACCATTCGCGCCGCCTCCCCAACTTCTCACCCCTCGACCCGGGCAATCTGCCCAGAGCCTTGGTCTGCCCCTCCTTGACCAGGAAACGGAGAAACCACCGCGCGGGTCCATCCACCGGCTGCCCCTCTCCCGCCGCCTCGCCCGCCCGCGCCCGCTACAGCTTCAGCCCAAAGAGCCGGAGATCCATCGTGGAGAACGCGAACGCCGATTGCCAAACAACCCCCAGCGGCCAGTCGTAGTTCTCCCTCCGATGGAGAAAGGGTGACCGCCTGGGTGAGCCAATTGACCTGAGGCGGGTGTGGATCGCTACCTCCGCCGCCTGCAAGAGGCGGGTACGCCCGCCCCTTGGCGGCAGCTTGGCAGCCACCCCGCTCTTCAACCATCCCCGCAGGTGGCCATCCATTGGGTCGGTTCCCTTGTGACTAGCTGTATTCATAGTATCCCGCAGGAACGAGGTCCCCATATCTCCCCAGCTGCGACTTCAAGGCCCGCCGGCCGTAGTGCAGCCGTGACTTGACCGTGCCGACCGGGACTTCCAGAACCTCGGCGATCTCTTGCAGCGACAGGTCGTTCAGGTAGTACAAGACCACGACAACACGCTGGGGCAGCGGCAGACCGGCCAAGGCTTCCCGCACAAAACCCCAGGCTTCATCCATCTCCGCCATGTGATGCGGGGTGGGCGCCCTCTCCCTGCCCAGCCATTCCGCTAGGTCACGCAACGAGCGCGTCCATAGGCCGCGCCGTTTCACCCAGGTGTAGGACAGGTTGGCGGTCATCCGGTACAGCCACGGCTCGAGGGGGCGACTGGGATCGATCCTGGCGGCAAAGCGGTGCAAACGCAGGAAGACGTCCTGCAGAAGGTCGGCGGCCGCCTCGTCATCCGTCGTGATTGCCAGGGCGGTACGGTACACGAGTTGACGGTGCCGGTCGTACAGCACGCCTAGGGCTTCCAGATTCCCCCTCTGGAGCTGCAAGACCAGGTCACGATCGTGTGGTTCCTGCGCCACGGAAGGCAGCCACCCTCCAGTCTATCTATAGGATACCATCCAGATGCGTTCTAGGTTCAACCCGGAGTCCACCGTTTTCCCGGCTCCTCCAGCCATCAGCCTCCGACCTATCCCCCGGCACAAGCATCCCCTTCCCCGAACGCCTCGAGATTCCATAGGACGCTGTACGCCGAGGCATCGACTTCCAGCCCGCACAGGTCTGGCCGGGAGGCCGCCAGCCGGGGCAGCACAAAGAGCGGTAGGGCCGGGAGCCGATCGGCGAACAGGCGTTGGGTGAGCCGCACCGCCGCCTGGTAGGTATCCAGCTCTGGGTAGCCTAGAAGCAGGCTGGCGCAGGCTGCGTCGTACTCCGGGTCACTGAAGCCGCTGGCATTGCTGCCGTACGGGTAATCCTCCGAAGGGATCTCGCGGCTGGCGAAGGTTTCACAGGCTGGGCTGACCGAAGTCAGCCAATCCCAACCCACGCTCTGGAACGTTCGTCCGAAGACGGGGCCCTCCGGCCAGGGCTGCATCAGGTCGGCACCCGGCAGGACCTGGGTTTCCATACCCACGCCACAGCGAGCCAAGTCCTCTCGAATCCGCCCGGCCACTGCCTCTTGCAGCGCTCCCTCCGATGTCAAGTAGCTGAACAACAACGGTGTCCCAACCCGAACGCCGGCGATGCCCCGGGCCACCCGAGGCGTTTCCGGCGAACCGTCCTCATCTACCCACCCCATCTGCTCGAGCTGGGCGGAGGCAGCCGCAGGATCGAAGGCGACACCTACCGCCTCGGCGTCGAAAAGCGGATGGTCGGGCGGGAGGTAGGTGTCCGTGACCTGTCCCAATCCGCCCAGCAGGTCATCCACGATGCCCTGGCGGTCGATGCAGGCGAGGACGGCACGCCTTGTGTCGCCATCGGCAAGGAGCCAGGATCCCTCTCCGACGGGCGCAAGGTTGAAGTCCATCCGCTCCAGCAGAGGCCCGGCCACCGAGACCAGATGGATCCCACCCGACTGCTGGAGGTCCAGGATCGTCGCCAGATCCTGGCCTGCCAACACCGACTCATCCAGGACATCACACTCGCCGGTGAGCAGTTGCTGCAACGCCGAGGCGGATTGATCACCAAGGAAGCGGAAGGTCATATAGTCGAACCGCGGCAGTCCTTCGCCGGCTCGGAAGTACGAGGGATTCCGGTGAAGCCGGATCTGCATCCCTGGCCGCCACTCGTCAATGATGTAGGGGCCCCAGCCGAGGGGCAGCCGGTTGGCCTCGTCCGCCTCCAGGATCTCGGCCGCGCTCGTGCCCCGGAGCACATGCTCGGGCAGCGGAGACCAGAAGTTCGAGGCGTACTCCGCGTCGAGGAACCCGGGGATCCCGGTCCAGCGGACGGTCTGGCTGTCGATGGCCTCATACGACGCCGTCCGGTCGATGACGTACTTGCTGATGAGCGTGGCGGGGTCGGCGTTGAGCTGATACGAGTAGACCGAATCGGTTGCGGTCACCGGCTGGCCATCCGACCACAGGACGTCCGCCCGCATGCGGAAGTCCGCAACCATGCGATCCATGCTGACCTCACCGCCGGTGTAGGTCTGAGCACAAGTAGGGTCCGCACAGCCAGGGGGGAGATAGGGACTCCCTTCATTCAACTGGTCCGGGAGCAGCGTCTCGGGATTCAGGTAGAGGTCCCCTTCTCGCACGAGAACTGGCTCAAGGCGGGCGTCTCTGTCCGCGAGACTGGGGAGCTTCTCGAGAATGACAGGTCGATAGGCATAGCCGCGAACGTCGACGGGCCCATCATAGATTGCCTGAAGCACGGCATCCGACTCGCGGCTGGCCTCGCCATACAGGCGGAGGGGGGAGTACAGATAGAGGGAAGCAGGCTCACGGGCCAGACAGACGATCAGGTTCGTTGGCGGAGGGGGCATCGGTGTGGGAACGGCAACCGTCTGTTCGGTGGCCGAAGCCGAGCCGGGGGTGATCGGCAGGTCCGGCTGATCCGCCCCGGCGCATCCGGCCAGGGCCGCCCCCACCGCCGCAAGACAAAAGGATCCAACAAGCGTGGTTCGAAGGAAGTTGTGCATCAAGACCCTATCGCTAACTCTGAGGCGCCGAATCGGGCGTAGCAGTCTCTGCCTGATCCCCTTTTTCCAGGAGATCCCTTTCCGCCTCTGTTAATGCCGCCCCCTGAAGCAGCTCCGGCCTGCGGGCGCGGGTGCGCCCCAACGACTGCTCGCGGCGCCAGGCGGCGATTCGGCCATGGTCCCCCGAGAGTAGGATTTCGGGCACTCTCCAGCCGCGGAACTCAGGAGGGCGAGTGTAGTGTGGATACTCCAACAGTCCAGCGGCATGCGAATCGTCCTCGGTCGCGCCCTCGTCGCCCAAGACACCGGGGATCAAGCGGGCGACGGCGTCGATCACCGTCAACGCAGGAAGCTCGCCCCCTGTCAGCACGTAGTCGCCGATCGAGATCTCGTCGGTCGCCAGGTGCTCCCGAATCCGCTCGTCGACCCCTTCGTAGCGACCGCAGATCAGGGCGAGCCGCGGCTGACCCGACAACTCCAATGCCACTTGATGGCTGAAGACACGGCCTTGGGGCGTGAGCAGGACCACGGGCGTCGACCGCAGGGCCTCGCCTAGCACGTCCTCGACGGCGGCGAAGACGGGCTCGGGCTTCATGACCATCCCCCCCCCGCCGCCATAGGGCGTGTCATCCGTCGTGTGATGGCGATCCGTGGCATAGGCCCGGATGTCATGCAGACGGACATCGAGCAGCCCGGCACCCTGTGCTTTGCCCAGGATGCTGGCGTCCAGGTAGGCCTGCATGGCCGCCGGAATCAGGGTGAAGACATCGATGCGCATAAGGACGGCCGATCGATCGGTATTGCTTCGGTCCTGCCTGCGCCACTTTCCTCGGGAAGAAGGCGATGACCATCCCCAGCCGGTCGGGATCGGGCAGCGCGGGTCGACCAGGAGCGAAGATGGCCGGGGAAGAAGAGACAGCGCCCAGGCCCGAGACCTGGAATGGACTGGATTATAGCACGCTCAGAATCCGGACCGCCATCGCTCAAGGGCTCGCCGGGTAGCCTCGAAAGCCACCGGGGGGAGCTCTGCGGGGGAGAAGAAACCGAGAGCACCGGCGTCGTCGCCCGGCTTGGGCTCACCCCCTGTGATCTCGCCGCGATAGACGATTACAATGCTGGCGCCGCGCGGGTGCTCCTGGCCAGCGATGACGTCGAACAGGTCCGTGATCCGCACTTCAAGGCCCGTCTCCTCCAAGGCCTCGCGCTGGGCAGCCTCGCGGGGATCCTCGTCGAACTCGACGAAACCCGCGGGCAGACTCCATTTGCCGTGTTGAGGCTCGTTGACGCGCCGGACCAGGAGGACCCGGCCGTCCCTCTCCACCAGCACGGCCGCGGCCACCTTGGGATCATGGAAATGGACTCGCCCACAGGCCGGGCAAACGGGGCGCATTCGGCCAAAGACCGGCCGCTGCTCAACCGGGGTGCCACAGGCAGGGCAGAAGTTGACCGGATCGGCCATCACTTTCAGCGATTCCGGCGCAAGCGCAAACTGAAGACCGATAGGATCACGGCCGCGCCGCCGAGAACGATCTCGGCCCACCGTAGGAGACCCCAGCCGGCGAAGGTTCTCGCCGTAGGTCCGGGCACTTCCTCGCCTTCGAGGGTCGCAGGTATGGGCGAGACCGAGGGAGGAACAGGGGAGGCCAAGGTTTCTGTGAGAGGCACGGCGGTCGTGGTCGGCGCTGGCATGTGCGTCTCCGCTGATGCGGTGCCAGCGAACGCCCGATCTTCTCCGGGCGTTGCCGCCTCAGCCGGTCCGCCGCCGATGCCCCATCCCGTGGGTGTCGCCGTTGCCACAACGCCCGGTCCGCCGCCGACGCCCCACTCTGCCGACCCAACCGTTGCCCCTTCCGCTTGGTCAGCCGGGGGCTGGATCGTCTCCTCCGGTCCGCCACCGCCATACCCGCCGATACCTCCCCCCACGATTGGGGTCTGAGGGACCTCGCCTGTGTCCACAGTCTGGTTCTCAACGCCCAGCGCCATGGCGGGGGCCGCCGCTTCCTGGGTGGCCGAAGGAGCGGTGGCGGCCTCCTGTTCCACCGGTGGCTGGGCGAGGCGGGCCGTCTCGAAGCTCGGGGCAGGAGCGCCAGCGCCTAGAGCCAAACCGCGGCTGAGGACGTCCAAGCCACTGACCAACACGAAGCCAATGGTCGCCAAGGCAGCTGCCAGGCGGAGCATGGGGTATGCCGGACGCCGCGGCCGAATCCCGGCCATCTGAGGCGTCAGGGTGAAGTTGCGTGGAACACGCAGCGCGGGCAGCGACCGGACAGCCTGCGACGTCGCCCGCAGTTCATCGAGCGCCGCCTTCAAGGCTGGCTCCGCCTCCAGGCGCGCCTCCAGGCGCGCCGCCTCGGGGGCCGCTAGCTCACCATCCAGGTAGGCGGATAGGGTCTCCAGGTCGCGGAGGGGGAGGCCATTCAAGCTAGTCATCGGGGTGCCTCATCCTCCAGACGATAGGCCGCCGGCAAAAGTTCCCGAAACTGCTGCAGACAATCTCGCAGCCGGAGCCGCGCCCGGGCGAGCCGGCTCTTGACCGTCCCCAATGGCTTCCCCACCACCTCGGCGATCTCCCGATAGTCGTACTGGTAGACGTCGGCGAGCACGGCGACAGTGCGGAATTCGTCCGGAAGGCGATCCAGGCAATCCTGGATGCCCCGGGAGAGCTCCGAGCGCTCAGACGCCGCCTCGGGCTTCTCGAGGGTTGAGACAAGCGGAGAGGGTTGGTCGTCCTCGGTCCCGCCCTCGCCCTCGGTTAGAGCCTCAAGGGAGGTCTCAGGCCGCCGTTTGCGGCGCCGCAGTTCGTCGTAGCAGGCATTGGTGACGATACGCAGAAGCCAGCTGCGGAACGACCCACCTCGAAATCCCCTGAGGTTCCGAAAGGCGGCGATGAAGGCTTCCTGCGTGGCATCGGCGGCTGCATCCGTCTCCCCGATGATCCGGTAGGCGAGGTTGTAGACCTGCGTCTGGTAGGCTAGGACCAGGCGGTTGAAGCACTCCAGATCGCCCCGTTTGGCCTCGAGGATTAACGCTGGCTCGTCCATGCAGGGGAATGATAACCCGCCCCGCGGGCCCAGACAAGACAAAGTCGTCCAAGGCGCAGCCGCACTCGAAGAGGGACGGAGCGACCCGCATACTCCGGGCCTACGAATGCGTGGACTTCCTCGGCCACCCCGTCGTGCGCCAGAGAACGAGCGCTCGCCAGACCAGGACGAGCCCGGCCGTCAGCCCCGCCATTGCCGCAATGATCTCGGACGAGAACGGCGGCTGGCCGAGCAGCGAGGCCAGCCAAGTAGCAACCGGCGCGGCGAAGACCGCTCCTAGGAAAGGCCGCCAAAGCTGTCGGCGGTTCTTTGCCTGGGCGGAGCTGTAGAGCCTCAAAGGGAGCGAGAGAAGCAGCCAGGCAGGGAAGTAGCAGGCGAAGGTGATCGCCGGCGGCGTCCAGCCCCCCGTGCCCAACAGGCCAAGCGCGGCGAAGGAAGCGACGGTCGAGAGGAAGTAGGCGGCCAGGTCACCCACGAGCAGGACCGGCCACCTTGCAGCGCCGGACAGGTCTTCGCTCCGGTTTCCTCTTGGCTCGTCGGCCACGTCAGGTCTTCCCCTTTCGGGCGACGCGACCTCAACCACGATGATCCCTGGCCATCGCCCGCAGGGCTGGTGACATCGTCACCGATCCTGTCTCTACCTTCGCGCAGGCGGCGGAGGAGCAGCGGGCTTGCCACGCCCGGTCATGCCGCACAGCCATGGGACCCTGCCTGACCTGCAAACCTAGTTACCTGGCCCCCCGCCCTCCAGCCGAGCCTGCGCCCTGCCGAGGTTGCTCTCACATCCCGGAAGAAACCGGAGGTAGGTCTCGGTGGCCGAGGAGAGGTCGGCATAGCAGCCGCGGTAGGCGGGCGGAAGGAGGGCTGCCAGCTGATACATGATCTCATCCGTCATCGCTTGGCGCATTTCGCGGGTGACCCTCCCCCCGCCGGCCTCCAGGCGAAAGGGGCTGCCCACGGCGATGCGGAAATCCGTCCGTTTGAGGCTGGCGAGATTGCGCCTCAGGCTCTCGCCACCATGGTAGACGACGGGCAAGAGGGGCGCTCCGCTCCGGAGCGCAAGCAGAACGACCCCAGGATGGCCTCGCCCCAATCGGCCGTCGCCACTGCGGGTGCCCTCGGGCGCAACCGCCAGAATCTGGCCCTTCCCCAACGCCTCGAGTCCTCTGCGCAACGCCTCGACGTCGGCTTCGCCGCGCCGCAACGGAATCGCCCCCCACAGGTCGAAGAGCACCGCCATGGCCGGGTTGTCCCAGGTCTCGGCCTTGGCAAAGCCCGTGACCGGCCTCGGCTGGAGGTGAGTGAAGAGAAGAGGAACCTCCAGGAAGTTGACGTGGTTGCCGACGATGATGAGTGGGCCCTGCTCGGGCACATGAACGAGTTGCGAGTCGTCCACCCGGCAGATCGCCCGCGTCAGGCCCTTGAGGGTCGTGTTCACAACTCGAGCAGCAATCGCCATGGGGCGTCCTCTCCAGGGTCAGCTGATGAAGTCCAGCTGGCGAGGCAGCAGCTCGAGGGCTAGCTCCCGACCCTCGGTGCAGAGTGTCTCCCCGTCGGCATGGGCGGGCAGAACCCCCTCGACGGCAGTGACCACAACCTTCTTGGCCCTCGCCGTAGAGATGGCCGGATGGGTGGCTTGCGTTCCCTGCATGAAGCGGGGGATCAGGGCGAAGATGCGCGCCCGACTGACCTGACTGGCGATGCACAGGTCGAACAGGCCATCATCGATCAATCCCTGGGGAGCCATCATGAAGCCGCCGCCCAACCTCCTGCCATTCATGATGGAAACCATCAACGAGAGCTGGGTTACCTCATGTCCGTCGTACTGGATCCGCACGAGGGGCGCCCGATAGTAAAGGAAGATGGTCTTGAGGGCAGCAACGATGTAGGAGGGGAAGCCATGCAGCCGTGTCATCTTGACGGCCTCGAAACCGACGACGGCATCGAAGCCGATCCCCACCCCGTTGCCGAAATATCTCCCCTGGGGGTAGAGGCCCCCTACGACCCGTCCCACGTCAATCGGGTGGCGACGGCCTTGCGCCAGCAGCTGACAGGCGGCTGCCATATCCTTGGGAACACCAACGCCGTAGGCGAAGTCATTCCCGCGACCGACGCTCACCACTCCCATAGCGGTCCGGTCGCCGGTCCCGGCCTTTTGGGCCAGCATCAAGCCGTTCAAGACCTCGTTGGCCGTCCCATCGCCGCCCACGGCAACAACAACCTCATATCCTTCCAGGGCGGCTTGCTGCGCCAGCTCCGCCGCGTGCCACGGCCTCTCCGTGCGCACGAGGTCAAAGGACAGCCCCAAGCCGCGCAATAGCCCTTCGACGGCTGGGATGGCCGGTTCCCCGGCTCCTCGACCGGAGGTCGGGTTAGCGATGATCTTGTGTTGGGTCATGAGGGGAGAATCTCCTGGATAAGGGCCACAACAAGCGGCCCACGGGTTAGGGACAGCCAGCCGTCAGGGTTTCTCCATTCGGAGCGCGGCCGCTGGCCCCACAACGGGTCTGGCTGGCACGCCTCGTCAACGTCAGACGGCCGAAGCTCCATCCTGGATACTTCAACCCCACAGGGGCCCCCAAGCCTCGAGGCGAGCTACGGATTCGGGGGGTAGATGCCCCGATCCGAGGGCAGACCTCTCGCGTGGGGACCGATGTCAACCTGTACCCGATCCAGCTCCCACCGTTTGGGTTCCGCCAAGCACATCCGAACAGGCCATCCGACCAGAGAGGAGATGCATCGATTGTAGCACCCGTTTGGGTGACTCGGGGATGGTGAGACAGCCTGTCCACCCACGCCTCCAACCCAGATAGACGTCAGGTCCATCCCGGGGGTTTGGAATAGAGGCCGGCCGAGACCGAGCGCTACGCCAAGCCCTCAGGCTGTGGGCCATCCGCACGTGCGGCACCGGGGCAGGCAGGCAATAATCCCCGAGCCTCCACCGACGACGACCATCCGCGACTCAGATCCGATAGCGCCTTCCACCAGGCTGGGGATATCCAGCACCTGCGTTCGGCCAAACCCGGGCGTCCCTGCGGATGGCCCCCGGCTCGGCCCAGTCTGCGGTACGGTTGTGCCCGAGCCGGACATACGCTATGCTACCGCTCGTAGATTGCACACCCGGCGATGAGGAGAGTGAACCGATGTACGTCTATCCGCCTCCTGTCCCCGTGTACCGCCCCGAGAAGAACTACCTTGGCGAGGCGATCCTCACCCTTGTGCTCTACTACCTGGGATTCGGGATCATCGGGTTGATCGCCAACATCATCTTCCTGAACAACGCCCGCCGCGATGAAAGAATGGGGATCATCGCGCAGAATGCCGGGTGCCTGCGGATCCTGCTCTGGGTGCATGTTGCCTTGATCATTGTGGGATGCATCGCGACGGTTGTGTTCCTCTCCCTGGGGGGCCTCGCCACGATCGCCGCGTGGTGGGGGCAGACCTGAGTCTTTCCGCTGTCGCGAGGCCCGGATAGGTCTAGGAATGTGATGAAAAAGCCCTGCTAGGCAAGGCGAGACGCGTTGGGGAGAGGCAGGCAAATGGCGGCAATTGCAGCCGGGGCCGACGGTACCGTCGGCCCCGGTCTTTCCATGGACGGCGTGGGAAGCAGATCCGCCAGGGAACGCGCCTAGGGTTTGGCCAGCTCCTCCTTCATCGCCCTCGCCAGCCGGTGGATCCCTTCATTGATCGTCTCCTCGTCGGAGTAGGAGAAGTTGAGGCGCATCGAATGCTCACCCCCCGTCTCCCCAGGGTAGAAGGCGAAACCCGGGATGTAGGCGACCTTCGCCTCAACCGCCTTCACCAGGAACTCGCGCGTGTGAATCCTGTCCGGGGCCCGGACCCATAGGAATAGCCCGCCCTGTGGGACTGTCCAGGCCACGTCCTCGGGCATGTGCTCCTCCAACGCCTCGACCATGGCATCCCGCCGTTTGCGGTAGGCCTCCCGGAGGCGCTTGACATGTTGGCGCAGGAAGCCTCGCTGGCAGATGTCGCTGGCGACCATCTGCACGAAAGCGCCGGTGTTGAGGTCAGCGCCTTGCTTGGCCTGAACGAGGCGAGAGATGATCGGCTTGGGCGCCACAATCCAGGCCAGGCGGATGCCCGGTGCCAGCGTCTTAGAGAAGGTGCTCAGGTACAGTGTCCGCTCGGGGGCAAACTGCCAGATGGGCGCGATGTCCTCCCCTTCAAACCGCAGCTCGCTGTAGGGGTCGTCCTCGACGATGATCAGATCGCGCGCACGGGCGATCTCGGCCAGGCGTTGCCGGCGTTCCAGGCAAAGGGTGGTGCCGGCCGGGTTGTGGAAGTTGGGGAGGACGTAGATGAACTTCGGGCGAGGGCCGCCCTGCAGCAGGGGCGGGATTTCCTCGACGCACATGCCATCGTCATCCATGGAAACCGTGCAGTAGTCCGCTTCGTAAGCATTCCAGGCCTGCAACGCCCCCATGTAGGTGGGACGGCTGGTGAGGGCACAACTCCCTGGATCAACGAACAGCTTGCCGATCAGATCCAGACCCTGTTGTGAGCCGTTCACCATCAGGATGTTCTCGACTTCCACCCAGATCCCGCACTTGGACATCGTCTCGGCCAGATACTGTTTGAGAGGCAGGAAGCCCTCGGTCGGGCTGTACTGAAGAGCGGCGGCCCCTTGGTGCTCAAGGACATGGTGGCAGGCCTCCTCAAACTCGCGGACCGGGAAGAACTCGGGCGCCGGTAGGCCGCCGGCAAAGGAGATGACGTCGCGCTGGGCGGTGAGTTTGAGGCTCTCGCGGATGACTGAGCTCTGCATGCGCTGCGTGCGGCCGGCCAGCCGCCAGTCCCAGCCGATGTCCTCGACCTTCGTGACCATGGGCTCCTTCTTGCTCACCGCTGCCTCCGTGGACATATCGGGCCGGCCCTGCCCGCCGGGCATCCCTGGCGGCAGGTCGGCGTGCTCCCTGACAAGACCTCAAGGGTAACTCTACGGCATCTGCCAGACAAGTTCAAGGGCCACTCTCCACACGCTGGTCTGGCTGATCCCGAGCCCCGATGAGGCTTTGACATACATCCAGCCAGCGCGGTCGATCTCCTCACCCGGGCCTCTGACGAAGAAGCACCCCGTAGGGGGTGCTTGGATTCCAGGTGGGGGCCTGCCGACCTTGGCTGCTCGCTTAAACGAAAAGCCCCTTGGCGATGACCTACTCTCCCAGGCCGTTACCAGCCAAGTACCATCGGCGCTGACGGGCTTAACTGCCGGGTTCGAGATGGGACCGGGTGTACCCCCGCCGCTTCAATCACCAAGGGACGCTTTTCCCTATGAAGTTGTCACTGAATAGCTTGGAAGATCGACAAGTTCTCCGCACCACGTTGTAAGCCCTCGGCCATTAGTACGCCTTGGCTCAGCCATTGCTGGCTTTACACCTGGCGCCTATGTAGCAGGTGGTCTACCTGCGGCCTTACCCCCTTGACGGGGTGAGGGATCTGATCTTGGGGCGAGTTTCCCACTTAGATGCATTCAGCGGTTATCTCTGCCAGACGTAGCTACCCAGCGATGCCGTTGGCACGACAACTGGCACACCAGAGGTCTGTCCAC
>CAZEMA010000050.1:15690-17695 GCA_964513155.1 uncultured Anaerolineaceae bacterium | reverse complement strand
AGATGGCGGCTGCGGGTTGGGTGCCGCAGCTTGCGCAGCGCCTTGGCTTCGATCTGGCGGATGCGCTCGCGCGTGACGTTGAAGTACTTGCCAACCTCTTCCAGCGTGTGATCCTTGCCGTCGACCAGCCCGAAGCGCATCTCCAGGACCTGCCGCTCGCGCTCGGTCAGCACCGCCAGCGCGTTCTGCACCTGTTCCTTGAGGAGCTCCCGGGCCGCGGCGTCGACCGGCTCGGGCATCGTTTCATCCTCAATGAAGTCACCCAGCTGGGAGGACTCCTCGGCGCCCACCGGCGTCTCGAGGGACATCGGCTCCTGGGCCAGGCGGATGATGCGGCGGACCTTAGCCGCCGCCCGCCGCCATTTGCGATCCAGCACGGGCTCAACCGTGCTTTCCTCGGCCGTCGCCTTGAGGATGGCGGTAACCTCTTCCGGCTCCAGGAGCTCCATCTCGAGCGCCAGCTCCTCCGACGTCGGCTCCCGTCCCAGATCCTGCACCAACCGTCGCTGGATGCGCATCAGACGGTTGATGGTCTCCACCATGTGGACCGGGATGCGAATGGTGCGGGCTTGGTCGGCAATCGCCCGGCTGATCGCTTGGCGGATCCACCAGGTGGCATAGGTGCTGAACTTGTAGCCCTTGGCGGCGTCGAACTTCTCGACGGCCCGGAGCAGGCCGATATTCCCTTCTTGGATCAGGTCCAGGAAGGCGATGCCGCGCCCCATGTAGCGCTTGGCAACGCTGACAACCAGCCGCAAGTTGGCCCGGATGAGGGCGGCCTGCGCCTCGTCCGCCAAGTCCACCACCCTTCGGGCATCCGCCTGGAGCTCATTAGGCTCGGGTAGCCAGCGCTGGAAGGTGCGGCGGGTGGGCAGCCCGTTCTTCTTGGCCAGGCGGTCGGAGAGCTTCTCCTGGACGATGGGGGGCATGAGGTACAGCGCCAGGAACGCGTTGACCGCATTGCGCGCCACCTGTTCCCAGGCCGGATCGGTGCCCCATACGCCGTTGTCGAGCCAGGCTCGGAGATAGGACGGCGTGTCTCCCTGCCAGGTCTGGCGCAGCTGGCGGGCCTCCTCGACGATCAGCTGCAGGTCTGGCGTCGGCTGGCGCAGGCGGTGCGAGTCCTCCAGGACACGCTTCCAGGCAGTGCGCAGGTCGTCGAACAACGCGTACTCCGCCGCCACATGGGCCTCGCTTGCCTTGGGCCGGGAGGCCCGGCCAGCCCGGATGACCTCTGCCCGGCGGGCGGATTCCATGCGAACCGTCAGCCAGAGCTCGTGATCGGATTCGAGCAGCTCAACGCGGCCGATCTCCTTGAGGTACAGCCGGACGGGGTCGTCAGCCAGCTCGAGGGTCGCCGGAATCTCCTCGGGTCCGACGGCCTCCTCGGCCTCCTCGGTCAGGTCAATCGACCCGTTCAGATCCGGCTCAATCTCCATCGTCTCGCCGTCGATCATGTCGACGGAATCGGAGTCGATGTCGCCCGGCAAGTCGTCTTCCGGATCAAGCCTAGGCTGGGAGACGTCCTCGTCGTCAGGATCGAGAGGTTCCGCTTGGCTGTCTTCTTGTGTGCCGCGTTTCCGAGTGGTCATTCCCAGTTATCCTGGCCCGCTGGCCGGCCCAGTGTACATGCCTGTGCTGCGGCGAGCCAGTGCCCTATCCAAACGATCCCACTCCTGGGTCAGGCGCAGAACCTCTCGTTGCAAGTCTTTGACCTGGCCGTCGACATCCTCTTGAGCGGCCTGGAGCTGGAACTGAAGCTGGTTACGCGAGGCCGCTAGGTTCTGCTTCCGCAGTCGCAAGAAGCCTGCCAGGATCTCATCGGCAGCCTTCCCGTCCTGGGTATCCAGGGAGCCGAGCTCGTCCAGTAGCCTCTTGGCCGTCCCCAGCAGTGGCTCTTCGAGGTGATTCTGCCAGTAGTGCGCAGGCTCATCCTCATCCTGCGCCAGCCCCGCCCGGACCGCCTGAAAGATAACCTGTCGCTCGCTGCCTGTAAAGTCCTGCA
>CAZEMA010000050.1:0-15590 GCA_964513155.1 uncultured Anaerolineaceae bacterium | reverse complement strand
TTCTGCCGATAAGCCTCGCGCTCGACCCCATTGGCGACATCCTCGATCAGCGGCAAGACCTGGCCGGCAATCTCGGCCTTGACCTTGGCGTCGTCCAGGTTGCGGCCGCGGGTGACAACCTCCAGCACATAGTTGACGACGGGCTGAGCGCCTTCGAGGATCTTGCCCCACACCGCCGGATCCTCCGCCACAACCTCATCGGGATCCTTGTCCTGGGGGAGGCTGACGACACGGATGTCGGTCTCCAGGCGACCTTCGTAGCGGACCAGACCCCGCGAGTCGAAGACGGGATCGGCCTCACGTTCGAGCGTCTCGCGGGCCACCGTCAGCCCACGCAGGGTTGCCTTGTCGCCGGCAACATCCGGGTCGAGGGCGAGGATGATACGGCGGGTGTAGCGCTTGAGCAGGCGGAGTTGATCTTCGGAAAGCGCCGTCCCCATCGGGGAGACGACGTTGGCAAAGCCCGCCTGGTGGAGGGCGATGACGTCCATGTAACCTTCGACGATCACCGCCTGGTCGGCTGCCCGGATCGCCTTGCGAGCCTTGTCCAGGCCGAAGAGCAACCGGCCCTTATCGAAGAGGACCGTCTGAGGCGAGTTCAGGAACTTGGGCATATCCTCGGGGTTGACGACCCGAGCGCCGAAGCCGGCCATGCGCCCACGTGCCTCGCGGATGGGGATCATGATGCGGTGGCGGAATCGGTCGTGCTGGCCTCCGCCCTGGCGCTCGCTCGCCATCCCCGCCTCGAGGAGTTCTTTCTCCCCGTAGCCCTTCTCGGAGAGGTAAGTGAGCGTCGCCTCCCACGACTGAGGGGCGTAGCCGATCTCGAAGGTCTCCAGCGCCTGATCGCTCAGATGGCGGCGGTGAAGATACTCGAGCACGGGGGCGCCCGCCGGAGTCTCCAGCAGGTTGTGGCGGTAGAAGGTCACCGCCGCTTCCAGCAACTCCTGCAGCCGCTGGTGGGCCTCCTCGGCCGCCTCCATCGCCTCGGTGCGCGGCCGTAGCTCGACACCGGCGCGCTCGGCCAGAGAGCGCAGCGCCTCACCGAAGTCCCAGCCCTCCTTCTTCATGACGAACCGGAAGATGTCGCCGCCTTCGTTGCAGGCGCCAAAACAACGCCAGGTGCCGCTCTCAGGGAAGACGACAAAGGCCGGCGTGCGCGTGTTCGGGTGAAAGGGGCAGAAGCCGGTGTAGTTTTTCCCCGACTTGCGCAGTTTCACCGTTTCGCCGACCAGGTCGACGATATCAATGCGGTCCTTGACGTCATCGACGACGGTCATAGTTCTGGGAACCCTTCGGCCAGACCGGCCCGCATCCCAACCGCCCTTCCGCGGCCGCCCGCCAACACGGCTAGAACCCTTCCAGCTTCGAGAGATCCGCCACCCCGTCTGCCAGGGCGACGATTCGTCGCAGCAAAGCCAGGCGGTTGTGCTGCAACTCCTCCTGCTCGGCCATGACCAGGACGTCTTCAAAGAACCGGGAGATGGCGGGGATCATGGGCTGGAGAGCGGCGAAGAAATCATCAACCGACCCAGGAGCCCGACTTGAGGCCTCGGCCGACTGCAGGGCTGCCCACAGCTCGTTCTCGGCCGGCTCGGTAAGCTTCTTGGGGTCGAGCTTGAAGGCCCGTTTCTGATCGCGCGTGATCCGGACGCACCGGGCGTACGCCTGAAGCGTGGCAGGCCAATCGTCGCGCGCTACCCAGCGTTCAAGCGCCACGACAGCCTTGGCTGCTCCAGCCGGGTCGTGTCCCTGGCCGGCGAGCACGGCCTCGACGGCATCGTAACGGTGGCCCACCTCGAGCACACCCTTCAAGCGGGCGAGGATGAAGGCCAGGCATTCCTCAAGTGTGGTTTCCGACGCTGCAATGGGCAGCCCCTGGGCCGCCTGCTGCAAGCCCCGGCGCAGATCGAATCGCAATTGCCACTCGATCAGCATCTGAACCAGCCCGATAGCGGCCCGGCGGAGCGCGAACGGATCCCTGGCCCCCGTTGGTTGCATGCCGGCAGCGAACAGGCCTATCAGCGTGTCCAACCGATCCGCCAGACCGACGGTCACGCCCACCAGGTTCTCGGGCATGCGATCCCCGGCGAAGCGAGGCAGGTGGTGTTCGAAGATGGCCAGGGCCACCTCGGGCGGTTCGCCCGATCGGAGCGCGTACTCCCGCCCCATTTCACCCTGAAGGTCTGTCATCTCCACGACCATCCGGGTAGCCAGATCGGCTTTGCTCAGGTAGGCCGCCCGCAAGGCAACCTCGCGATCGGTCTTCCCCAGCTTGAACCCGCCGGCCAGTGTGGCCGTCAGGCGTCCGATCCGCTCGACCTTGTCAAGCATCGAGCCGAGGCGGGCCTGGAAGGTCAGTGTGGCCAGGCGCGGCACGAAGGCCTCGAGTGGCTTCTCCAGATCCCGGCGGATGAAGTAGGCCGCGTCCGCAAACCGCGCCCGGAGGACGTGCTCGTTGCCGTGGGCGACCCCGCTCAACCCCTCAGTCCCGCCGTTGCGGACCGCGAGGAAGTAGGGCAGGAGGGTGCCACGTGCTTCGGTGCCGGGTGCTCCCGTGCCGGGTGTCACGTGCTCGGGTGCCCCCACGGCGCGGGACTCGCCCGTATTAGCGCTTGACGCTGAAGCGCTTGACGCCTGCTCCACCGGGAAACACCGTTGATGCTTCTTCATGACCGCGATCAGGACCTGGCGGGGCAGGTCCAGATGCTTCTCGTCGAACGCCCCGCGCAGCACCGTCGGGGCCTCGACCAGATTCGTCACCTCACTCAAGAGGTCCGGGTCGTCAGCAATGACACCCCCCACCTCGGTCGCCAGGGCCTCGATATCCGTGTGTATCCGGTCGCGGCGCGCCTCGACGCCCAAGAAAATGCCTTGGGCTTCCAGGCGGCGGAGGTAGTCTTCCGCATCGTCGACCGGGAATGACTCTGGAGTCATGAAGCGCAGGCCGCTCGTCGTACGGCTGGAATGGAGGCCGGCATATTCGAAGGGGACGACATGCTTGCCGTGCAGGGCGAGGAGCCAGCGAATCGGCCGCGAGAAGGAGACCCCCGGGACGCCCCAGCGCATCGACTTCTCGAAGCGCAGCCCCGCGATCAGCCCCGGCAGGTTGCGACCCAGGACCTCGTCCGCAGGTAGGCCGGGCTCGCGGAGTTCGGCCACGACGTAGCTTCCACCGTCGATCTCCCGTACCTGGAGCGACTCCACCGGCAGGCCCTTGCTCCGGGCGAAGCCATGCGCCGCCTGTGTCGGCCGGCCCTCGGCGTCAAACGCGCGGCTCGCCGGAGGACCTTTCACAAGCGCAACGTTCTCCTTCTGGACCGGCGCCAGATCCTCAATGTGGATTACGAGACGGCGGGGCGTTCCCATCACCCGGATAGGCCCATGCTCCAGCCGGTGGCCAGCCAGCATCGCCTCGACTGCCGGCCCGAGCTGATCGAGCGCGGCCGTCAGGTCCCCGGCGGGAAGCTCTTCGGTGCCGACCTCGAGCAGGAAAGCCGAGGGCCGCGCCGGCGGGGGAGCTGGGTCGGAGCGGGCGACAGCCAAGGGTGCAGTCGGGGTGGGCTCGAGCCTGGTCCAGGGGAAGTCGAGGGCCCGGCGCTGTTCCAGGTAGGCCTCGGCGACTGCTCTCGACAACTCCCGCATGCGGGCGAAGAGAGCTGCTCGCTCGGTGACTCCGATCACGCCGCGGGCATCGAGGATGTTGAACGTGTGCGAGCACTTGAGCACGTAGTCATGGGCGGGGAAGATCAGGCCCCCGGCCAGGGACGCCCTCGACTCCGCCTCGTACTCGTCGAAGAGGCCGCGTAGGCGCTCAACGTCCGCCGTCTCAAAGTTGTAGCGGCTGTGCTCGCGCTCGGCCTCCAGGTTAATCTCACCGTAGGTCAGCCGATCGTTCCAACGGATGCTGTTGAAGGATTCGACGTCCTGCAGCGCAATCAGGATCCGCTCCAGGCCGTAGGTGATCTCCACCGAAACCGGGTCGACCACCTGCCCACCCGCCTGCTGGAAGTAGGTGAACTGCGTGATCTCTTGGCCGTCGAGCCAGACCTCCCAACCCAGTCCCCAGGCACCGAGGGCAGGTGACTCCCAGTTGTCCTCAACGAAGCGGATGTCGTGCCGGGTGGGGTCGATCCCCAGGGCCACCAACGATTGCAGGTAGCGCTCTAGCGAGTCGCCCGGGTCCGGCTTGAGGACGACCTGGAACTGGTAGAAGTGCTGCCAGCGATTGGGATTCTCGCCATAGCGGCCATCCGTCGGGCGGATCGAGGGCTCGACGTAGGCGACCCACCAAGGCTCCGGCCCCAGGACGCGCAGGAAGGTGGCCGGGTTCATCGTCCCGGCGCCGACTTCCGTGTGATAGGGCTGCCAGAGCACACAGCCCTGGTTGGCCCAGTAGCTCTGCAGGGCGAGGATGACGGATTGGAAGGTGGGGGGCGGTTTCTCAGCCAAAGGTGTCCCTTAGGTGCATGTCACGTGCTTCCGTGCCCCGGTCTCAGGTATGATGTGTTCCCGTGTCACGTGTCATGTGTTCCCGAGTCGAGCGACCACGTGACACCGAAGCACGTGGCACTGAACCACGTGGCACAACAGCACTCATCTCGCTTGCCGCGTTTCTTCGCTCCCCTGCCGCTCCCCTAGCGCCAGACGGCGGACCCGCTGCAAGAATCCTGGCGTGTGCAGCCGGCGCTCCAGCAGGTACGTCAGGTAGCCTTCCATCAGGCTTTCGATCTCGGCGTGGACTTCCGGCCGCAGCTGGGCCGAGACCACCTTTGAGAATGGACTGCGCTGGTAGTGGCGCAACACCTTCAGCCCCGCCAACGAGATCGGTCGCGCCCCTCTGCGTCCTGGGCCGCAATTCGGGCAGAGCACACCGCCTTCCCGGGCTGAGAAGTATTGTGCTTCCGGACGCGTTTCACCGCCGCAGCTCACGCAATGAAAGACCTGGGGCCGGTAGCCCATCCCCTCCAGCAGCTGGGCCTCAAAGAACCGGGCGACGATGGCGGGATCCACGCCGGCCGAGAGGCGCTCCAGCGTCTCGACGAGAAGCCGATACAGGATGCGGTTCTCTTCTTCGACGGCAAAGCAGTCGAGCAATTCCACGACGTAGGCCGCATGACCAAGGCGAACCAGATCATCCCGCAGGCCAGGGTAGACATCCAGCGCCTCGGCCTGGGTGATAATGTCCAGTTCCCGCCCTCGGGCCAGGAGCAAGTTGACCCGGGTGAAGAGTTCGAGGTGGCCGGCCTTCCTCGAACGCGGCCGGCGGACTCCCTTGGCCACCAGGCGGAGCTTCCCCATTGCGGGGGTGTAGACCGTCAGCAGACGATCGGCCTCCCCTAGCTCCTTCCGGCGGAGCACAACGGCCTCAGTCCGGTACACCCGATCTCGCGGGGGCATGGGGCGATTATACCCCAGGCATCCCTGCGCCAACCGCAACCCCAGAAGCGGAGAACACCCCGCAGGCCGCGGCTCGGCCCCGCTCGAGGACAGCTTCTCCCCGAAGAGGACGCCCCTGAACGGAGGCTCCCTCTATATGGCGTATAATCCCTTAGCCAAGGGACTGGAAGCGCCGGTACCGGCCCCATCCGCCGTCAACAACGCAACCTTGCCCGATTCCCCGGAGAGAGAATGGTTACCGGTGCAGGCTCGGCCCATGACAGGTTGACAGAGGGTGCCGTTCAATCGCTTCTGGCGGAGGCTTTCGAGCCGCTCCCGCTGGAACGCAAGCGGGTGCTCGTGATTCTCCCCGACGGCACCCGCCACGCCCCGATCCCCCTATTGTGCCGCTTTCTCCAGGATCAGCTCGGCCGCAGGGTGGAGCGCCTGGACTACCTGATCGCGCTGGGCACACACGCGCCGATGAACGCGGAGGCACTCGAGAAGCACCTGGGCGCCAACGCCGAGGCCCTTACCCAGCGCTTCCCGAACGTCCGCCTCTTCCAGCATCAGTGGAACAAGCCTGCCAGCCTGACGACCATTGGCATCATCCCACGCCAGGAGACGGCCGAACTCACGGGAGGCCTCTTGTCCGAGGACATACCGGTCCGGGTGAATCGGCTGGTCCTCGAATACGACGAAGTGGTTCTGGTCGGACCCGTCTATCCGCACGAATTCGCGGGCTTCTCTGGCGGCGCCAAGTCCCTCTTCCCCGGGGTCTCTGGGCACGAGATCATCGACGCCGTCCACTGGGCGGGAGCGCTCGTGACCAACCGCGTGTCCGCCGGTGACAGGGACACGCCGGCCCGCCGGCTGATCCACCGGGCGGCAGACTTCCTACCCCGGCCGCCCATCTGCCTGTCCCTGGTTCTCCAGGGAGAAGCCCTACACGGTCTATACATCGGCCCGCACCTGGAAGCCTTCAACGCGGCCGCTGATCTCTCGGCACGCCTCAACATCCGCACCTTCCCCACCCCCTTTGGGCGCGTGCTGACGGCGCCATCCCGGATCTATGGCGACCTGTGGACCGCGGCCAAGGCCATGTACCGGACCGAGGCGATCGTCGCCGATGGCGGCGAGTTGATCCTCTACGCCCCTCACATCACCGAGGTGAGCTTCACCCACGGCGAGACGCTGCTCCGGTTGGGATACCACGTTCGCGACTACTTCCTGAAGCAGTGGGATCGTTTCTCCGACGTCCCACGGTTGGTCCTGGGGCACTCAACCCTGCTGCGGGGCGCCGGCACGTATCAGGACGGGATCGAGCGGCCGCGCATCCAGGTGACGCTCGCCACGGGGATTGCGGAGACGGTCTGCCGCCAGCTCAACCTGGGGTACCGGGAGCCGGGGTCGATCAACCTGGCGACCTGGCAACGGCAGGAAGGTCCCGGAAGCCTGTTCGTACCCGAGGCCGGCGAGGCGCTCTTCCGGCTCGAGAACCCCATCGAAGCGATCGGAGGAAGGTCGAGGTGAGCGACATCACCGTCAAGGCGACCCCATCCCAAGTTCCACTCGTCCTGGGCATCGATGTCGGGACGTCTGCCGTCCGCTCAATGCTCTTCGACCAAGCGGGCCGGGTCATCCAGGGAACGGAGGCCAATGAGGCCTACAAGTTCGACCTCAGCCAGGCTGGCGCGGCTGAGGTGGCTGCCGATCTGCTGCTCGAATCCATCTTCGCTTCTCTCGACGCCACCCTGGCCAAAGCTGGTCGCCTGGCTGGCCAGATCCGCGGGGTGGGCAGCAGCACATTTGTGACCAACATCCTGGGCGTCGGCAGGGACGGCCGGGCGGTGACGCCGGTCTACGCCTATTCCGACACTCGGGCCGAGGAGGACGCCGCCAACCTGCGGGCGCAACTCGACGAAGCTGCAGTGCACGACCGCACCGGCTGCCGGATTCACACGAGCTATCTTCCTGCCAGGTTCGTTTGGCTGTCCAGGGTCAATCCCGAGCGGTTCCGCCGGGCTCAGCGGTGGATGTCGATTGGCGAGTACCTCTTCCTCCATCTCTTCGGCAAGACCGTTGTCAGCTACTCGGTTGCCTCCTGGACCGGGCTCCTCGATCGCCGCAAGCTCGATTGGGACGAGCCCCTGCTCGAGGTCCTACCGGTCGGCGCCGGCCAATTCTCGCCGCTCGTCGACGTGGACATGCCCTCGTTCGGGCTGACCCCCGATTTCGGCCGCCGCTGGCCGGCGCTCCGGAACATCCCCTGGTTCCCCACCATTGGGGATGGCGCAGCCGCCAACGTTGGCAGCGGTTGCGTCTCACCGAGCCGGAGAAACCTGAGCCTGGGGTCCACCACTGCGTTGCGCATGGTGACGGAGAAGCCAGGCGAGAATCTCCCCCCGAGTCTCTGGTGCTACCGGGTCGACGCACGCCGGTCGCTGGTGGGTGGTGCCCTCACCGAAGGCGGAAACGCCATCACCTGGATGACCTCCGCCCTGAATCTGCGCAACCTGCCGTCCCTGGAGAACGCCCTGGCGACAATGCCTCCCGACGCTCATGGCCTGACCGTTCTGCCCTTTTTCGCCGGGGAGCGTAGCCCCGGGTGGGCCGGCGATGTCCGGGCCGTGATCAGCGGCCTCTCGCTCAGCACAACCCCTCTGGAGATCCTGCGGGCCGAACTGGAGGCGATCGCCTTGCGGCTCGCCCTCGTTCACGACGATCTGGCCAAGTTCGCGCCCGAACCGAACGAGCTCGTCGTCACCGGCGGCGCGGCCTTTCACTCACCAGCCCTGCTCCAGATCATCGCCGATGCCCTCGGCCGGGCCATCCGTCTCTCGACATTCGCCGAGGCTTCCTGCCGCGGGGCAGCCTTGCTGGCGCTCGAGGCCCTCGGCATTCGGGCCGAGGCAGACCCAGCCCGCGAGCTAACCGGCCCCGCCTTCCATGCCGACCCTGACCGCCACCGCATCTACTGCGCTGCCCAGGAGAGACAACAGAAACTCTACCGTAGACTCATCGCGACGGGCTAGAAGCATGCTAAGAATGCCAACCCCGTAGGAGATCAATCGGCACATGTGCGGGCGCGGGCTTCGCCCGCACCCCCGACACATGCCCGCTTCTTGTCTTGCGGCGGCCTCTTTCAACAGCCTGCTGGGACACAGGAGGATCTATGGGTCAACAGGACATCGCCCTGATAGGCCTGGGCGTTATGGGCCAGAACTTGGTGCTCAACATGGATCGCCACGGCTACGCCGTGTCGGTATTCAACCGCACCCGCACCGTCACCGAGCGCTTTGCCGCCGAGAAGGCCCAGGGCACGGCCGTCCGACCGTTCTTCCGCCTCAAGGATCTCGTGGCCTCGCTCAAGCGACCCCGCAAGATCGTCATGATGGTCAAGGCAGGCGATGCCGTAGATTCCGTCATCGGCGAGGTTCTGCCCTTCCTGAAGCCGGACGACATCCTGCTCGATGGTGGCAACTCGCACTTCGGCGACACCACCCGCAGGGCTGGGCAACTCGCCGCCTCGGGCATCCATTTCCTTGGCGTCGGCATCTCGGGTGGCGAAGAAGGCGCGCTCAAGGGGCCGAGCATCATGCCCGGTGGGCCACGCCCAGCCTACGATCAGGTGGCCCCGATCCTCGAAGCCATCGCCGCCAAAGCGCCCGACGGGTCGCCCTGCGTCGCTTACCTGGGCCCCCGCGGCGCCGGTCACTACGTCAAGATGATCCACAACGGCATCGAGTACGCCGTCATCCAGTTGATCGCCGAGACGTTCGACATGTTCCACCGGGATCTCCGTGTCCCGACGCCAGAGTTGGCCGAGACCTTCGCCACCTGGAACAAGGGCGAACTTGCCTCCTACCTGATCGAGATCACGGCCGAAGTCCTGAAGCGCATGGACCCGGACACCGGCCAGCCGCTGGTGGACGTCATCTTGGATGAAGCCGAGCAGAAGGGAACTGGCCGCTGGACCGTCCAGGATGCCCTCGACCTCGGGATCCCGATTCCGACGATCAGCGCCGCGGTCGAAGCCCGGGGGCTATCCTCTCTCAAGGAAGAGCGTGTGGCAGCCTCAGCCGTGCTCGAAGGTCGGCCGCTTCGCCAGCGGAGCGGCATCCAGCCGACCCTTCAGGACGCCCCTCAGGCCCTCTACGCCGCCGTCCTCTGCGCGTACGCCCAGGGCATGGCGCTGCTGCGCGCCGCCTCCGAACAGTACCAGTTCGGCCTCGACCTGGCCGAGGTTGCCCGCATTTGGCAGGCCGGCTGCATCATCCGCGCCGCATTGTTGAGCGACATCCGCCAGGCATTCACCCAGCAACCCGGTTTGGCCAACCTGCTCCTGGCACCGCACTTCTGCAAAGTGCTTACGGATCGGCAGCCTGCCTGGCGCAAGATGGTTCGAAGGTTCCTGGAGGCAGGCCTGCCGAGTCCAGCCGCCAGCGCCTCCCTCGCCTACTTCGACGCCTACCGGAGCGAGCGCCTGCCGGCCAACCTGATCCAGGGGTTGCGCGACTACTTCGGGGCTCACACCTACCACCGCCTCGACCGAGAAGGAGTCTTCCACACCCGATGGACCGAATAGGTGCGTCGGCCAAGGCTTCAGCTCGTTGATCTCCCCACCTTCCCTCGGCAGCCCTCCACCGTAGAGGTCGCTCGCCTCCGGTTCCGTCACCAGCTTCGCGCCGCCGGCCCCCTGCCGCGTGGGGTAGCCGTCCATTTCCTACGCTATCGGATACGTCCCGAACAATCGTGGCCTCCCGGACACGTCGGCCGTCGTGGCAGTGTGCACAGACTTGCAGACACGGTATGTGATAGGTCAGGTCCGAATCACGAAGATGTTGTTAGGAGAAGATGAGGAACGAGTCCATGGCCCGAGCTCAGAGCCCACAGGGGAAGCGTGCTTGCGGATGGGATGGGCTTGTTCGGCAGCTGCTGCCGAAGGTCTATCAGTACTTCAGCTATCACGTAGGCGACGATCAGGCCGCGGAAGACCTTTCGGCCGAGACTTTCGAAAGGGCATGGATTAGCCGCAACCATTATCGCCCCGACCGCGGAATCCACTCGCAGTGGATATTCGGCATCGCACGCAACGTCGCGGCTGACTACTTTCGCAGACGGCCGCCCGACGTATCCCTGGAAGCGGTTGCAGTCCAGAACGCCGACCCCAGTGCTGAGGAGGTATTTGAGCGTCAGGATCGGTTCCGGCGACTTGCAGACTTGCTACTCGGGCTTACCGAGCGAGAACGCGAGTTGATAGCCCTGAAGTACGGTGCTGAACTGACAAACAGAGCGATCGCGGGCCTCACAGGGCTCAGCGAAAGCAACGTCGGAACGGTTCTCCACCGTACGGTCGCGAGGCTCCGAAAGCAATGGGAGAGTCGAGAATGAACGACGATTTCTTGTATGAGGCCCGTCCCGAGGTTCCCCCAGGGCTTGCCCTGAAGATCGAGGCGCGGTTGCGCCAGCTGGAACAACACAACAGATCTGATGAACCAGCCTCCAAGGTAGGTCGGCCGCTGAGCAAGACACGCACCATGCTCATCATCGCTCTGGCACTCGCAGGTCTGGCTGCGTGTGTTGTCGGTGTGAGGAGGATCGGCGGGCTGGCTTTTCGAGAGGTGGAGGACAGTCCTCAGGTTGACTCTGCCGCATACCCGGCCGTCCCTCAGAGGATTGTTCCATTAGATCAGGCCCTTTCCGGAGTCTCATTCGATGTCGGACTGCCGACCTGGTTACCGGAAGGATATCGATCGAGTGAGGATGCGACCATCAGCTTGCCGACGGAAGACGCTTCCATTGCTGAAGCTTGGCAGGTCTTTATCTCCTGGCAGAAGGGGGAAGCATCCGCAAACCAGATCATCTTGCTGTCGGCGTATTCGTTAGGCTACGAGGGTGGCAATCCACTGCCAGTCGGGCCGCAATCCCTTGAAGAAATCGACATCAACGGGAACCCTGGGGGCGTGATCACCGGGAATTGGATTGGCGCGCGATGGGAGCCGGCAATGGGTGGAACGGTGCGCTGGATTCATGAGGACACAGCTTATTGGCTAAACTCGGCGTGGGTGTCAGTCGAGGATCTGATCCGCATCGCAAGATCGATCCCTTGACCGCCTACAGGAGGAGGCTACCTGCGGGCGACGTTTCCTGCGACACATGGACTCAAGCGCGCTCGATTCTCGCATACCCGAAGATTGCAAAGCCAGGTCGAAGGCTTGAAGGGGCCGCGGGACGCCCGCGTGACCGTCATGGAGAGGGATCCCCCTATTCGGGATTCAGATTCGACGGGCCGAAGGCATGCGGCAACAAGCCCTCCACGGTTGTCTCCAGCATGATTTCGCCCTTGGCATTGGCGATATAGACGGCCGTGTCCGTGCCAAACTCCGAGAGCACTTGGCGGCAGGAGCCGCAAGGGGTGCCACCATCCTCGGTTACGACCGCAATGGCTCGGAAAGAACGCTCGCCTTTCGACACCGCCGCGAACACCGCCGATCGCTCGGCGCATATTCCCGTTGGATAAGCGGCGTTCTCGACGTTGACACCCTGGAAGATCCCGCCCGAGGCAGTCAGGAGTGCTGCTCCGACCGCGTAGTTCGAGTAGGGGGCATAGGCGTGCTGCCGCGCCTCCTGCGCCCGCAAGATCAGCTCATCGCGTTGACGAGGGGAGATAGTCATTACGCATCTGCTCCGCCACAATGGTGGCCCCGCATAAGGCAAGCGGCGAGCCAACTGAGAGTTACGGATACGAAGGCGGGGCCGGGGTACACATCAACCCGGTCGCGCCGACCCGACCAGGCGGGCATTGATCCCTAACGTCCCGCCGTCGGTCCCAATTGGAGCTGGAACGAGTTGCCCGCCTGACGCCGACCACACGATCGAAGCGTCATTCTTCGTCCGCCCGTTTGCGGATGACCCGGGCCGGGACGCCCACCGCGATCCCGCGGTCGGGCACATCCTTGGTGACCACGGCCCCCGCCCCGGTCACGGCCCCCTGGCCGACCCGCACCGGCGCCACCAGCATCGTGTCGCTGCCGATGAAGGCTCCGGCACCCACTTCGGTGTGATTCTTCCTGCCATCCCGGCCGAGGTTGCAGGTGACCGTCCCCGCGCCGATGTTCGCCTCTTCGCCGATGCTGGCGTCCCCGACGTAGGAGAAGTGCCCCATCTTCGCCCCCGCTTCCAGTGTGCTGTTCTTCACCTCGGCGAAGTTGCCGACATGCACGCCGCGCTTGAGGTGCGCCCCGCGGCGCAGATGGGAGAATGGCCCCACGTCAACTTGATCCTCGAGCGTCGCCTCCTCGACAACCGAGTCCAGCACCTTGCAGCCCTTCCCGATGGTCGCATCCCGGAGGATGGCGTTCGGTCCCAGCGTGCATCCCTCGCCGACCACCGTCCGCCCCTGCAGGTGCGTGTTCGCCAGGATCACCGTCTCACGCCCCAGAACGACGTCGGGCCCGATGTAGGTCGTCAGCGGGTCGAGCATGGTCACCCCAGCCAGCATCCACCCACGATTGATGCGGCGCCGGAGAGCCGCTTCGGCTTCTGCCAGGTGTTCGCGGGTGTTGACGCCAATCACTTCGTCCGGGTCTTCGACTTCGAGCACCAGTGCCTCCCCTCCCTCCTGTGCCGCCATCGCCACGATGTCGGTCAGGTAGTATTCACCCTTGGTCGACAAAGGCAGCCTCGGCAGATGATCCCAGAGCCAGGACGAGCGGAAGCAGTATACGCTGGTATTGTACTCGTCGAGGGCCAGCTGCTCCTTGGTCGCCTCAGCCTCCTCAACCACCGCAATGGCCTGCCCTCTTGCGTCTCGCACCACTCGGCCGAACCCCCGGGGCACAGAGCCCCGCACCGCCAGCAGCGTCAACGGCCCCCGGCTCTCGCTTTGCACCTGGATCAGGCGGCGCAGGGTCTCGACGCGCAAGAGGGGCATGTCCGCGCTGATGACCAGAACCAGATCCGATCGCCCCCGCAACGCCTGGCTGGACTGCAGCAGGGCATGGCCGGTACCCAGGCGATCCACTTGTTCCACGAAGTGAACGTCGTCCCCAGCCGATTCCCGGATCGCCTCCGCCTCGGGACCGACCACGACAAAGGGTGATCGGCCGCTCGCCTGGCGGCAGGCATGGACCGACCAGGCCAGTATCGGGCGTCCGCCCAGAGGGTGCAGAACCTTGGGGAGGCTAGAGCGCATGCGCCTCCCCAGCCCGGCGGCCAGTATGACAGAGTCACAGATCATGCGTTTCTCCTGGGCAGGTCAGACGCGGGAGTGCGACCAGACGTAGCCCCGGCCTCTCCCGCGAGGGGAGATTTGGCGCGGGACAGAGGGCGCGATGACGACCGTCGCCCGGCATGAGTGCAGCAGGCAGTGTAACGATCAGGCTGGGGCGCCAGGATTCGAACCTAGATCCACGGATCCAAAGTCCGGTGTGCTGCCCTTGCACCACGCCCCAAAACGCCCGCCCGATGGGCGGCCCGAGGAATTGTAACATACGCAGCTGGTCGGGGGGGAACGGAGGGGCCTGGATCCTTACTCCTGAGGTCCCTCTGGGATCAGGCCCAGGTCACGGGCCTCATCGAAGGTGATTGCATCTTCACGGGTCGGACCCTTGCCGGTCGAGGCGGCCGCCTCCTCCCAGAATTCGTCCGCGTCCTGCGCCTTGAGTTTCCGGGCAGCCGCTTCCAGGCCCGCTCCTAAAGCCTTTTCGTCGGCGGGTAGCAGCGAGGGCTCGGCCTGAACCGGCGGCCCGGGGCGCACCCCTTCCGCAGGCTTCTCGCCGGGTTTTCTCTCGGGCTTCCTGGCCGGCTCAACCGGCCCTTTCCTCGGTTTGGCGACCCTCGCCTTCGCCTTCTCGGCACGCTCGGCTGAGCCCTGGCCCGCAGGCGCCATCGTCGAAAGGGCACTGAGCATGTCATCCGCTGCCCGCCGGCCCACCCGCACGACCGTGCCGATCTTCCCCAGATCCTGCTTGCCGTCGAATACGATCACCAGCCCGTAGAACGAGCCAACGTTGGTCAGGTACACGTCGTAGATATCCCCGTCGAAGTACTGCGAGTTCGAGGGGAGCAACGATCCCAGCAGGCTGCTGATCTTAAGACCCGACCGAAACGCCGCGATGAGCGGGGTCAGCGTCGACTTCAGATCCACGTCCGCAAGATCCCCTGCCCGCACAACCTGATCCCCGCTCTCGTCAACCAGGTAGGCCGCCACGCCGCCCAGCTCGCCGAGCACCGACATCAGCCCCTCGGCCATCGCTGCCTTCCCCTCATCCGATACGCGCACAGGGAGCTCAAGGGGGAGTGACAGGTTGAGGGCGTGATCCACGGCCTCCAGGAAGAAGTTGGTGCTGACCGGTTTGGGCACGAAGGTGACCACACCCAAGGCCTCTGCCTGGGACCGGGCTTCGGGCGTCAGTTGTGAGGCGATGAGGATCGAACGGGCCTGGGGATTGAAGCCGCGTAGATGAACGAGCAGGTCCAGCCCTGAGATGCCGGGCAGCCGCAGGTCGGTGACGAGGAGATCCACGGGCCCCCGTCCAAGCTCGAGCAGAGCATCTTCGCCGGAAAGGGACTCAACGATAATGCAGTCCCTGCCCGACAGCTCCAGGCAGGATCGAAGCATCCGGGTGACATTTCGATCGCTATCGACAAGCAGGACCCGTGGCACCCTCATGCTAACAATTCTAGCACAGCCACTATCCTGGGGCGCCTAGCCTATTCGACTTATGTGAACGGTTCCAGGCCCGATCCGTTACCGCGACTCTCCGGAGAGACAGACGATGGACCGGGCTCCGCACCGCCCGGTCCATCGCTTGGCGTCTGTTGTCCGCCGTGCCAGATCACTTCATGAGCCAGCAGGCCACGTTGTGACCGGGGCTGACCGGCTTGTACATGGGCTCGTCAAAGGGGCACCGCTTGAGCACCTCGGGGCAACGGGGATGGAAGCGGCAGCCGGAAGGCGGGGTGACCGGGCTCGGAACGTCTCCGGCCAGGATGATCCGTTGCCGGCGCAAACGAGGGTTCGGAACCGGGATCGCCGACATCAGGGCCTTGGTATAGGGGTGCAAGGGGTTGTCAAACAACTCCTGGCGGTCGGCCATCTCCACGATCTTGCCCAGATACATCACGGCCACCCTGTTGGAGATGTGTTCCACGACGGACAGGTTGTGGGCGATGAAGAGGTACGTCAGGCCGAACTCGGCCTGAAG
>CAZEMA010000049.1:0-17841 GCA_964513155.1 uncultured Anaerolineaceae bacterium | reverse complement strand
CCTCCTGCCGCTTGGATCGGCTTCCGACCGAGACGGCAGGATGAGCACTCTTCCGGCGCCCGCCTCCTGCCAGGCGGGCGCCGCTTCCCTGCCTAAGGCATCTCACTCGTCGAAGGAGATAGCCGTGTCGACTCTCCCCCCATCCCCCGAACGCAAGAAAGTCACCACACTGGCCGTGCGTCAGAAGAAGAGGCAAGGCCTCTCGATCACCTGCCTCACCGCCTACGACTATGCCACCGCCCAGGCGATCGATCGGGCCGGGATCGACATGATCCTCGTCGGCGATTCGCTCGGGATGGTCGTCCTCGGCTATGAGAACACGCTGCCAGTGACGATGGATGAGATGATCCATCATTGCAGAGCCGTCGCCCGGGGGGCGAGCTACGCCCTGTTGATCGGCGACATGCCCTTCCTCTCCTATCAGGTTTCCACCGAGGAAGGCGTGCGCAATGCCGGCCGATTCCTGCAGGAAGGTGGGATGGAGTCGGTCAAGGTGGAAGGGGGAAGAGAGCGGCTGCCGGTCATCCAGGCGATCCTCGGAGCCGGAATCCCGGTCATGGGGCATCTGGGTCTCACCCCGCAGTCGGTGCACCAACTGGGCGGCTTCCGGCCTCAGGCGACGAAGGCGATGACCGCCAAGGTCCTGCTCGAGGACGCCCTGGCGCTCCAGGACGTCGGCTGCTTCACGATTGTGCTGGAG
Source organism: uncultured Anaerolineaceae bacterium (assembly GCA_964513155.1). Taxonomy (GTDB): domain Bacteria; phylum Chloroflexota; class Anaerolineae; order Anaerolineales; family E44-bin32; genus DATEAV01. The sequence goes on along the minus strand of CAZEMA010000049.1, from coordinate 17,141 downwards.
TCAGTGCCGGCCCGCTTGGCGCGGCTGGTGAGCGAACGCCTCGAGATTCCAACCATCGGCATCGGCGCCGGAGTTGGGTGTGACGGCCAAGTCCTGGTCACTCACGACATTCTCGGCTTGTTCGATCGCTTCACCCCACGATTCGTCCGGAAGTACGCAGATTTCCATGCCGAGATGGCCCGTGCCTTCGCTGCCTACAAGGCCGATGTCGAGGCTCGAGCCTTCCCTGCCCAGGAGCATACGATCGATATGCCGGATGAGGAGTGGGCGGCGTTCCTCAGACAGGTAGGGTAGGGGCGAAGCATTCCGCTTCAACGGAATGCTTCGCCCCTACCCATGACGTGGTGCGAGGACCATGACCCGCGAACCCCTCCTCATTGTCGGAACCGGCGCCATGGCCTGCCTTTTCGGAGCTCTGCTGGCCCCTGTCGCCGAGACTACCCTTCTGGGCAGCTGGCCCGAAGGCGTGGCTGCGCTCCGGGCGCATGGCATCGAGCTGGAGGAGGGCGGTCGGAGACGAACGGCCGCGGTCCGGGCTGTGGCGCGGCCGGAGGAGTGCATCGGGGCGCGCCTGGCGATCGTCCTGGTGAAGTCCTGGCAGACGGCCGCTGTCGCGCGCCGGCTGGAAACTTGCCTGGCGCCAGACGGAATCGCGCTCACCTTGCAGAACGGGCTGGGTAACCTGGAGTGCCTCCAGGAGCGGCTCGGTAGGGAGCGGGCAGCATTGGGAGTGACGACGCTGGGAGCGACGCTGCTTGCGCCAGGAAGGGTACGCGCCGGCGGGGATGGCCCCATCTACCTGACTGCCGATTCGCGTCTGGAGGCGCTCGCCAACCTCCTGCGCGGGGCAGGTCTTGCCGTGGAGACGATTGAGGATGTCGACGGCCTGGCCTGGGGGAAGCTCGTCGTCAACGCGGCCATCAACCCGGTGACGGCGCTGCTTCGGGTGCCGAACGGGGAACTGCTCAACGCCGCCCGAGCGGGCGCCTGGGAAGTGGCCAGCGAGGCCGCGGTGGAGGCGGCGGCGGTGGCCACGGCCCGAGGCGTGCGCCTCCCCTTTGCAGGCGCGGCTGCCCAGGTGGCCGAGGTGGCCCGCCGGACGGCGGCCAATCGCTCCTCTATGCTGCAGGACGTCGAGCGCGGCCGCCCGACCGAGATTGATGCCATCAACGGCGCCGTTGTCCACGAGGCGGATCGGCTGGGGATCCCGGCGCCGGTCAATCGGATCCTGTGGAAGCTGTTACGGAGCGATGCGCCCATGCCGGAAGGAGTCGAAGGATGAGGGTCGTCACCGCGCTGGCCGATCTGCGGACCGCACGAGCCGTCCTTCCGGATCCCCTAGGGTTGGTGCCGACCATGGGCTATCTGCACCAGGGGCACCTGTCGCTTGTGCGCCGGGCGCGGTCCGAGTGCTCCAGCGTCGCCGTGAGCATCTTCGTCAACCCCACCCAGTTTGGTCCGCAGGAGGATCTGGCCGCCTACCCGCGGGACCTGGAGCGAGACCTGGGCATGCTCGGGCAGGAGGGCGTCGACCTGGTCTGGGCGCCACCGCCCGAGGAAGTGTACCCCTCAGGGTTTCAGACCTGGGTGACGGTGGAGCGGGTCAGCCAGGGCCTCGAGGGGGAACGACGACCCGGCCACTTCCGTGGTGTGGCGACCGTTGTCGCCAAACTGTTCAACGCCTTCCAGCCCCAACGGGCGTATTTCGGTCAGAAGGACGCCCAGCAGGCCGCTGTGATTCGGCGGATGACCCGCGATCTCAACTTCCCAATCGAGGTTGTCGTCTGCCCAACGGTTCGGGAGCAGGACGGGCTGGCGATGTCGAGCCGCAACGCCTACCTGGGCCCGGAGGAACGCCGGGCGGCGGCAGTGCTTTCCCGAGCCCTCTTTGCTGCCAGGGAGGCGTTCGCCGCCGGGGAGCATCGCGCCGACAATCTGCGCGGGATCCTGTCACAGACGCTGGCGCAGGAGCCGCTCGCCCGCCCGGTGTACGTCTCGGCCGCCGATCCGGCGACACTGGAGGAGCTATCCGGTCCGACGGAGCGCGCCCTGCTCTCGATGGCGGTCTTCATTGGCAAGACAGCGCTTATCGACAACATTGTCGCCGGGGAGGGGGAATCCGGCCTGCAATCGTAGGGGCGCACCGCATTGCGCCCCTGCTATGACCGGTTGGGGATCTGCTCGAGGAGGTGCGCCTATGTTGCTCACGATCGATATCGGTAACACCAACATCACCCTCGGCCTCTACCGCGGCCAGGAGCTGATGACTGCGTGGCGGCTGGCGACGGCACATGAACGGATGCCCGACGAGTACGGCTTGCAGCTTCTGGGGCTGCTGGAGCATGCCAGGACCGCGCCGGGCGAGATCGAAGGGATCGCCTTGGCCTCTGTGGTGCCCCCGCTCACCAGCACGGTCCTCTCCGCCTGCGACAAGTACCTGGGGCAGCGGGCACTGGTGGTTGACACCGGGGTCAAGACCGGCGTCCGCATCCGCTATGAAGACCCGAAGGCGGTCGGCGCCGACCGCGTCGTCGATGCAGCTGCGGTCCAGCGCCTGTATGGCGGCCCGGCCTGCATCGTGGACTTCGGCACCGGCACGACCTTCGACGCCATCTCAGCCGAGGGGGACTACCTTGGGGGTGCCATCGCACCGGGGATTGGCATCGCGGCCGAGGCTCTGTTCCAGCAGACGGCCAAGCTGCCTCGAGTGGAGCTTGCCCGGCCGCCATCGGCCATTGGCCGCAATACGGTGCACGCCATGCAATCGGGCCTTCTCTTCGGGTATGTGGGATTGGTCGAGGGGATGGTCGCCCGGTTCCGGGCTGAGCTGGGACCAAAGATGAAGGTCATCGGCACGGGCGGCCTGGTCGAGATCGTCTCCGCTGAAACGAAGGTGATCGAGATCGTCGCCCCCTGGCTGACGCTTGACGGGCTGAGGATCATCTGGGAGATGAACCATTGAGGATGCGTGGATCACGCCTATGGGGTGATGGCTACCAGGCCTGATGTGCCATGGGTCGGGCGTGAACTGCGCAAGAGAGCCAACGCTCCATCCGGATCGTCGGAGCAGGTCGGTGAACCGGCTCCTGCCTCGGGTGGTAAACTGCGGGGCGGGATATTGCGCTCAATCTGAGCAGACGGGCCCGCGGGGATCTCTATGAATGCACAACCGGTGGATGTTGGGTTGCGTAGTCGGAGCCGCCTGGATGGATTGCTCTTTGGCCTCCTGTCGGGGCTGGCCTTCGCCCTGGTCACCTGGGGATGGGACGCCGTCTCCCTCGCCAGAGTCGCAAGCTACTGTCCCTGGTTCAAGTTTGTCGTCGGGACGGTCTTCTGCCTGATCGTGGGGGGTGCCGTTGGCTGGGTGGTAGCCGCCCTCGATCGCAGCCTGGTCGGCCTAGTCGGCTGGGCACTGGCCGGGCTGGCCTTCGGCTGGCTGGCGGCCTACTTGCCGTTCCAGGGCTTCAACCGGCTGATCGGATGGTTGAACCCTCGTTTCGAGGGGATCGTCATCTACCCCGTGGTCGAACTCGCTCATGCCCGATCGACCGTGAACAGTGTCCTCGTGGCGGCGACCATAGGCCTCGGTGGTCTGCTCGAGATCATGGCGCTGGACCACGCCCAGTCCTCGGTTTCGCGCATCTCGCGGGGCCTCGCCCTGGCAAGCTGCATCCCCTTCATGATCACCGCAGGAGGGCTTGCCAACGCCAACAACCGACAGCTGCGCGAGCCCCAGGAGAATGTCGTTGCCCTGATCCGGCTGGCGATGACGGCAAGGGAAGTGGGGATCAGCCGCGAGGAGGCTCTGGAGATGCATCTGGGGGCTTTCAACCCAGTCCAGGAAATGCTATCGGAGCCCCGTCGAGTGATGGTTGGGTCCTACGATCCGAGCATCGTCAGTGTGGGGGTGGAGATCGAGGTCGACCGGGGCTGGATTCGCTGCATCCTCGTGGCGGGGCAGGCCACCTACTGCCAGCCGACCGATCCCATCTATGTCGACGGCTTCACCTGCTTGCTGGCAGGCCACGACGCGGAGGGAGAGACTTGCGACATCGAGATGACGCCGGAATCTCAGCGCTGGATCGAGGCCAGGCGCCGGCAGATTGGGGAGAGGCCGCAGGTCGAGGTGACCGCGCAGATGGGATCGGTCGTGTTGCTGGACGGGGTGGGCGCTGACGGTGAGGCCTTTGAGTGCCGGTTCTTCGGCAGCCTGCCTGTAATTCTGGAGGCTTGCCAGCCGCCGGTCCTTGCAGGAGGGGCGGGAGGGTGAGCGACTCCTGGCGTTGGAAGCCCCATGCGAAGGCCGGCATCGCCGGCCTTCTTCTTTCCTGGGAGCGATTCCACCTGCACCGCAGAGACGGGCGTCCCGGCGGCCAGAGGGCACAGAGCGACTGGGGCGGCTTAGAGCCGCCCCAGGGGATCACCGGGGGGTCGCTTGAGCGTTGGAAGTCGGTTTAGGGTGCGCAATAGGTCAGCCCAAAGAGTCGGCCGACGGGCAACAGCCATTCGCAGGGAGCGAACAAGTAGCCGAGCACGAAGCAGATCGCAACCACGGCCAGTACGGCGCAGCCGAGGATGAGTGGCGTCCTGGAGCTCTTGGGTTGCGCCTGAGGGGCGGCCGCTGCCATGGGTGGGACAACGCCTGCGGCGGGAGGTGGGTAGACGGCCTGCTGCGGAGGCGGATAGATTGCCCGCTGGGCCGGCGGGGGTGGATAGGCTCCCCGTGCAGGCGGGGCAGCGGGGCCGCGAGCGGCCTGGCCCATCACCGTCGCCGCAGCCTCCGGGGAGATGGCGTCGAACATCACGGTGACGTTCTCCCCCAGCCCGACCATGTCGCCTGGTTTGAGCACCCGCGGCGCGGCCAGCCGTTCCCCATTGATGAACGTGCCGTTGGTCGACCCGAGGTCTTCCAGGACGTACCCGCCCGGCGTCCGGGTCAGCCGGGCATGCTGGCGGGAGATCTCCGAGTCGCCCAGGACGATGTCATTGCCCACATCCCGTCCCAGGACCGTCACGTCGCGCACGAGCTCAAACGCCATACCTGGATTGGGACCGGTGCGAACGACCAAGTGGAAAGACGCCGGTGACATACGTTCTCCTCCTGAAAGCTCGCCTCGCCGAGTAGTGTACATGCACTGTCAAGCCAAGTCAAACATGGTACCCGTGCATGATGCAGGAGATGGATGCAAGGGTCGGGCCAGAAGGGCGGCAAGGATGAGATTCTCCCCTTCCTCCTGTCTCAAGGCCGCTGAGCCTAATCTGGGCAGGTAAGCGCCTTCAACTGAGGGCACCTACCAGCGGGAGGTTGCGCCGGACTGCCCTTGAAGGAGATATCGTACGCCGGCGCTGCCGGCTCCCAAGATTGCCTTCTAACCTGCCGTATACTTCGTGGAGAGGGTAAAATGGGGCCGATAGGGGCTGATCCGTTGGCCCGAGGTTACACGACATGAGGAGGGAGTCTTAGACAATGACTGGCTACGTTGGACCCATTGAGAAGGCAACGCTGAAGAACACCTACTTCCGCCAGGTTCTGTTCACCGGCAAGTACAGCCAGCTCGTGGTCATGTGCTTGCAGCCGAGCGAGGAAATCGGCAACGAAGTACACCCGGCTGTGGATCAGTTCTTCCGGATCGAGGCAGGTACTGCCAAGTTCGTTTTCAATGGCAAGGAAGAACACACGGCCAAAGATGGTGACGCTGTGGTGGTACCCGCGGGCACCTATCACAATGTGATCAACACCTCTTCGACCAAACCCTTGAAGCTGTACACAATCTACACGCCCCCGCAGCATCCGGATGGGACGGTGCACAAGACCAAGGCCGAAGCTGAGGCCGCCGAGCACCACTAGCATTCTTGCCGGGCGCGCGGACCCCCTCACCTATCCTGTGGCGGTGGGTGAGGGCTGGGCTGCCCGGGTCTTGTCCAGGTATGGCTGGCCCGCCGTGGCCTGCTCTTTCCGGCTGGCCTGGCAGAGTCCGGAAGGAGTCTCAGCGGGGCCTCGTACTGAGGGCCGCGGGATGTGCTCCGTTGGTGGAGGAAGCCTGGCCGCGGGCTAGCGGCATGAGGCGGCAGGCGGACCGGCGCCTCCAATGCCGTGTTCCCACAAGACGATCGCCTCCCGAGGGAGGCGATCGCACGCTGGGGACCATCGAAGCGATCCAGCGTTGTGCTGTCGCCGTGCCTATTCCATGCCTACCCTGGCGCGGACCCTACCCTGACGACTTCTGGCAACGGCGGGGCGATCGGGCGATCAGCCCTTGGGGCGCACGTGCAGGCGCAGCCCCTCGACGCCAGTCACCTCGACCCGGCGGCCGGCGAGGATCGTCTCCGAGCCGGCCTCGACTTCGGCTGACCACAACTCTCCTGCGACCTGGACCATACCCGTCGGCGCCAAGTCGCTGCGGACTTCCCCAATGCGCCCTACCAGCGATTCAACGCCCGCTACCACCGGGCGACGCTGGGCGCGAATAGCGAAGGTGAGGACCACAAAGAAGAAGGCGGCCGTTACGATCCCGGTGCCAACGACGAGGGGGATCGACACCCTCTGGAACGACGGCGTGCCAGGCGAGTTGAACAGCACCAGGGCACCGATGACAAAGGACGCTACGCCGGCGGCCGTCAGAGCGCCGTGGGTGGGTGCTTTGATGTCCACGATGAAGAGGACGAAGGCGGTCACCAGGATTACCAGGCCGAACCAGTTGACCGGCAGAATGCCCAGACCGTAGATGCCCAGGGCCAGGCAGACGACGCCGATGAAGCCGGCCACCCAGCCTCCCGGACTCGAGAGCTCGATGAGCAGCGCCTGCACGCCGATGGTCAGCAACAGGAAGACGATGTTGGGATTCGTCAGAGTCTGCAGGAATTGTTCGATGAGACTCTGCGGCACCTGTACCACCGCCGCGCCCGCTGTGCGCAGCGTATAGGGCCCGGTGGCGAGCTCAACCGTGAAGCCGTCCAGTTGCGTTAAGAGGCCGGTGAGGTCGTTGGCGATGAAGTCGATCATCCCGGCTTGGAGGGCCTCTTCCGCCGAGGCGGCTCGTGCCTCATCGATGGCAGCTTCGGCCAATGCTATCGCCGCTTCCCCACGCCTGGAGGCCAGGCTTCGCACCGTCGCTTTAAGGATCTCCCTCTCCTTGGCCGCAATCGTTTCGCCGAGATCTTCGCCCTGGCCGCCCACCGGGCTGGCGGCGCCGATGGCGGTCTCGGGCGCCATGGCGGCGGCATGGCCGGCCAGGGTGATGATCGTCCCGGCGCTCGCGGCCATGGCGCCCCTGGGCGCCACGTACACCACGACCGGTACCAGGCTGCCCCGGATGGACTGCACCATGCGGTTCATCGTGTCAATCGCGCCGCCGGGGGTGTCCAGTTGGAAGATGACGGCCTCGGCCCCTTCCCGTTCCGCCCGGGCCAGGCCGCGGTCAAGGTACTCGGCCATAGCCGGGGTGATCGGGCCCGAGCCCGTGAGGACGAACACCTGCCTCTCCCCCTGGGCCGTCGCCGCCGGAAACGGCTGCGCCACCAGTCCGAGAATCAACCACGTCAAAACGACCCATCTTCGCCCCATACCTGCACCTCTACCCGCCATTATAGCCGGAAGATGTCGCTGTTAGGCGCATGGGTGGGGGCAATCACCGTGTCTGGCATTGGGGACGACCCGCTCACGCGAGGCGGGGTTTCCTCCTTCCTCCCGCTGGTAACTCAGACGCGGTCGTTGCTGGGAGTGCCCCCAAGGGTATCAATCCAGCCCGGCGGTGGGTGGGACAAGCCCGGCCGGCTTCGGGGGGTGGAAGATCTGCCCTCGCCGTACTGGGTTCCGGGCCGGTCCAAGGAGGTCGTTGGCAGGCAGGAGGCCCGATGCCTGGGCCCACCTGCGGCATGGGATGGGCGTAGGGCAGGCGGGCGGGTGCCAAGCTCGGGGTAATCCATTCTTCCCATCCCGGGGGGTCTCTCCTTGTCCGTGCTAGAGAGTGACTTATAATCTTGAGGCGACGCAGACGGGAAGCCCAGCGCGATGCGTCCGCCCATTGCCTGGCTCCGGCCATTTGACGCGTTGCGGCTGACCTGCCTGCCGGGCTCAGGAGAAGGGAGGGTCGCCGGCGTAAGGGCGAAGTCTTCCAGGCGACCCATTCCCGAGGCGACCGTCTTCCTAGGGGTGGTCAGGAGTGAGTATGGAGGTTGTTGAGCGTTCGGAGTTCCGCGACGAAAGCGGCGCGATCAGCCTGCAGAACCGCGCTCGCGGCACGCTTCGCCATGGACTCCAGTGGTACAACGAAATGGAGGCCCAGACCGCCGTCAAGGACCGGTTGGGGACCGTCCTCGGGAGCGACCATGTCCTGATTCGGAACCTGGTCCTGCCAGGGACCGAGATGGAGATCCCCATGGTCATGCTCAGCCCGCAGGGGGTCCGGGCCATTGTCGTGACACCGATCAAAGGAATCTATCGGGCCAAGGAAGGCGAGTGGCTGACCTACGACAACACGTTACGCAAGTTCAGGCGGGTGCGGCCCAACCTGGTGCAGGCCGTCCTCTCGATGGCCGAGGCGTTGCTCGGGTACTTCCACCAACGAGGCTTCGGGGTACCGGAAGTGGAGCCCGTCCTGGTGCTGGCCAACCCCCTCACACATGTCGATACAGCCAACCCGAAGGCACGGATCGTCATGTCTGACGGTGTGGAGCACTTTGCCGCCAACCTCCTCCAATCCGAGGTGATCATGGACGAGGAGGACATTGCGACCCTGGTCGAATGCCTGACCCGTCCGGTCCAGCCGCAAGCTTCTGCGGTGCCGGGCGCGGCGACATTACCGGCCTTTGAGGACAACGCTGCTGGGGGGCAGTCCTTGGCACGGGTTCCCCCCTTCGTGGAGGGAGTCGATCTACCACTGGTGCCAACGGGCCCGCTGGTGCGCGGGCTCTGGGTCGACCCCGAAGCGGATGGGGCGGACGCGTTCTACGCCGTGGAAGAGATCGCTGAGGACGATTCCCTCCGGGCCTCGGATGTCCTGCCTGCGCTGCAGCAAGGCCTGAAAGACAGCCTGCCTCGGCTGAAGGAGAACCTGCCGCGCCTGCAGGAACGCGTCCAGATGGCGGCCGAGGAGGGCGCGGTCCGCCTAGACAAGACCAGCACGCGAATCGCGCGGCGCGTCCCCGAGATCGTGGGGCCTCTGCCCCGCTACTCGACGGCGAAGTGGATTCTGGTGGGATGCCTGTCGTTTCTGGTCGTCGTGGCGTTCATCGCCATCATGTTCTTCTTGATTTCCGTCCTTCTGTACTGAGGGTGGTCGCTGAGGCTGAGGCGCCCCCCTCCGCAGCCTCGAGGGCGCGGGGCATCCTTCCCCAGCGGAGACGGCGATCGTTCGGGCCACAGGAACTCCCTTGCCACCATTCCTCTCGATCGTGATCCCGGCCTTCAATGAAGCAGGCCGCCTACCCCAGAGCCTGCCTCAGGTGTTGGCTTTCGCCGAGGCTCAGGCCTATCCGGTCGAGATCCTTGTCGTGGACAACGGCAGCACCGACCGAACCGCGACCATTGTCCGGGATCTTGCTGGGCATCATGCCAACCTGCGCCTGATCCAGGACCCTCGTCGGGGCAAAGGGCTGGCGGTCCGTGCGGGACTGCTGGCGGTGGAAGGGGAGTATCGCTTCATCTGTGACGCGGATCTGTCGATGCCCATCGAGCAAGTCAACCGATTCCTCCCGCCGGCTCTGGAGGGCTTCGACGTCGCCATCGGCTCCCGGGAAGCGCCGGGCGCGGTGCGCTATCACGAGCCAGCCTATCGCCACTGGATTGGCCGGGTCTTCAACTGGCTGGTCCGCCTCCTGGCCGTTCCAGGGATCGGGGATACGCAGTGCGGGTTCAAGTGCTTCCGAGGTGCCGTGGCCGAAGACCTATGTCGCGTCCAGCGTCTGGAGGGTTGGACGTTCGACGTCGAGCTCCTGTTTGTCGCCCGGAAGCGGGGCTATCGCTTGGTCGAGGTGCCGATTGACTGGTACCACGACGCCGGCAGCCGCATCCGGCCCGTTCAGGACTCGTGGGTGATGCTGATGGACCTGTTCCGTATCCGCCGCAACTGGCGGCGGGGCCTCTACCACCCCCGGGACTGACAGTGGTCGTGAGGTCGTGGCCGGATCTGGCGCTGGAGCGGCAGCTCTGGGACGCGGGGGCGGGTTGCTTGGCAGGCTTGGATGAGGCTGGCCGGGGAGCCTGGGCCGGTCCTCTCCTGGCCGGCGCGGTCATCTTGCCCCCGGACCGGCCTGAGATCGGTCGGCTGCTGGCAGGGGTCCGGGACTCCAAGCAGATGACGCCCAGACAGAGGGCGCGCTGGGCAGAAGAGATCCGGAAGGTGGCCACCGCCGTTGGGCTGGGACAAGCCACTCCCAAGGAGGTGGACCGGTTAGGGCCGTTGAGTGCCAGTCGGCTGGCCATGGAACGCGCCCTGGCTGATCTTTGGCTCTCCCCGGATCACCTGCTGATCGACCACCTGCGCCTGCCGGAGGTGATGCTTCCCCAGACGGCGCTGCCTCAGGGCGATGCCCAGGTTCTCTCGATCGCCGCGGCTTCGGTCATGGCCAAAGTCACACGGGACGAAGCCATGGTTCGGCTGGAGGCCGAGTATCCTGGCTACGGTTTCTCCAGGCACAAAGGCTACGGGACCGCGGAGCACCGGGCAGCCCTCGACCGTCTGGGTCCATGCCCCATCCATCGCCACTCCTATGCCCCCGTTGCGGCGTGCCTCGTCGAAGCTTCTCCAGGAGAGGTCGCGGCAAAGACGGCCAGCTGAGAGCCGGGTCGGTCTCGAGGCATCCCGCGCGAGGCCGAATGGGGGCCGTCGGACCGGGCAGGCAGGCCCCAACCGTTCGCTTCTCACGATCCGAGGTATACTCCTTGCGGCCGGTCGAATTGCGGCTGGCTGCTACGATCACCCCGTGCGTCTGCCGTCTACGTCCCAGGTGCCTCTGGAGTAGGTGATGTCGTCGCTGGATGCCTTCTTCCATCCCCGCGCCGTTGCAGTAATTGGCGCTTCTGCGGATCCCAAGAAGCTGGGCCACGCGGTCGTCGACAACCTGGTCAATGGCGGCTACCTGAAGGACGGCCACAAAGTCTACCTGATCAATCCGAAGGCCGACGCCATCCTTGGCCAGAAGGCCTACCCCTCGGTGGCCGAGGTGCCCGGCCCCATCGACCTGGCCGTGATCGTCATTCCCTATATGCTCGTTCCGGAGGCGCTGCGTGGCTGCGGTCGGAAAGGCATCCCGGCGGCGGTGGTCATCAGCGCCGGGTTTCGAGAGGCGGGCCGAGAGGGCTTGGAGCGAGAGTGCGAGCTGCTCGAGATCTCACGGACCTACGGAATCCGCCTGATCGGGCCGAACTGCCTGGGCGTCATCGACACGGTTACACCCCTCAACGCCTCCTTCTCATTGGGCATGCCACCTGGCGGCCCGATGGCCTTCATGTCCCAGTCCGGGGCGCTCGGCACGGCGATCCTCGATTGGGCTCAAGCCGGCCGGCTGGGCCTGAGCAAGTTCGTCTCCCTCGGCAACAAGGCCGACGTCAACGAGATCGACCTGCTTAACGAATGGGCCGAGGATGACTCCTCCCGGGTGATCCTGTGCTACATCGAGGGTCTGCCGGACGGCCAGGAGTTCATGCGCGTCGCCCGGAGGGTCATTCGCCAGAAGCCCGTGGTCGCAGTCAAGTCGGGCGTCACGGTGGCCGGCGCTCGTGCCGTCTCCTCGCACACCGGATCCCTGGCGGGTTCGGAGCAAGCCTATCAGGCCGCCTTCCGCCAGGCGGGCGTGCTGCGGGTGACCTCGCTGGAGGACCTGTTCGACTGCGCTCGCGCCTTCGGTTACCTGCCACCACTCAAGGGCGACCGAATCGCGGTCGTGACCAACGCCGGCGGGCCGGGCATTCTGGCGACCGACGCGCTGGAGCGTTCCGGCCTCGCCCTGGCCCGATTCGATTCGGTCTGCATCCATGCACTGGAGGAGTTCCTGCCCGACGCGGCCAGCGCCGCCAACCCTGTGGATGTCCTGGGAGACGCCCAAGCCGATCGCTATCGGTTCGCCCTGGAACAGGTCTGCGCCGACCCGCACGTCGACGGTGTCATGGTCATCCTGACCCCGCAGGCCTCAACCGAGATTGCCGAGACGGCGCAGGCGGTGGCGGAGACCGCGAAGAAGGTCGACATTCCGATCTTGGCCTGCTTCATGGGCGAGGCGCGAGTGGGGGTCGGGACGGCCGTCCTGGATGCCAACCGCGTTCCCAACTTTCCTTACCCGGAGCGGGCGGCAATGGTTCTGAAGGCCATGAGTGCTTACCGCGGCTATCGCCAGGAGCCCCTGCCCACCTACGAGACCATCGCCATTGATCATGCCGCCGTGCGCAAGACCATAGACACCGCGCTGTCCGAGGGACGGGTGACCATCGGGGACGCCGAAGCCAGGGCCATCCTGACCGCCTGCGGGCTCCGGATTCCTGCTTCTGAACTAGCGACGACGCCGGAGCAGGCGGTGGAGATTGCCGACCGGATCGGGTACCCGGTGGTGCTCAAGGTGGCCTCGCCCGACATCCTGCACAAGACCGACGTCGGCGGCGTCAAGGTTGGCCTGGAGAACGCCAGCGAGGTCAGCGACGCGTTTGATCTGATCACCTATCGTTGCCAGCACTATCTGCCGGATGCGCGGCTGTGGGGCTGTCTGGTGCAGAAGATGGCCCCACCGGGGACAGAAACCCTGATTGGCATGAACCGTGATCCCCAGTTCGGCCCGCTGGTCACCTTCGGTCTGGGCGGCATCTACGTCGAGATCCTCAAGGATGTTGCCTTCCGCATTGCCCCCTTCTCCCGCCACGAGGCGGAAGAGATGCTGGGTGAGTTCCGAGCCCGGGCGCTCCTGGATGGCGTGCGCGGCAAGCCCCCGGCGGACAAGGAAGCCCTGGTGGACGCTCTCCTGCGGATCGGGCAACTGGTTGTGGACTTTCCCGAGATCGCTGAACTTGACATCAACCCCTTCATTGTCTATGACCAGGCACACGGCGGGGTGGCAATCGACATGCGCTTGGTGATCATGCAGAGCGAGGTACGGACGGGGAAGGCATCGCAGGCTGAACCCCCAGGGAGAAAGGTATGAAACCACTCTATATCACATCGGTAGAGCCCTTTATCGGCAAGACCGCCTTGTGCCTAGGCCTCGGCAAGCGGTTCCAGGCCGACGGCTACAAGGTCGGCTACATCAAGCCGATCAGCATCCGTCCTTGGAGAACACCCGAGGGTAAGCTCAGCGATGAAGATGCAGCGTTCGTCTGGAGCGCACTGGGGCTGGACACCGACCTGGCCGATCTCACCCCGATCATCATCACGCCTGCCTCCCTTCGCCAGCGGCTGAAGGGGATCGGGGGAGGCGACATGCTGGAGAGGATTCGGGGTGCAGTGGAGAGGGCCGGCAAGGCCAAGGACGTGCTGCTCCTGGAGGGTGGTACGAGCCTGCGTGAGGGCTATGCCATCGGCCTGTCGAACATGAGCCTGGCGGAGACGCTGGGGGCGCCAGTCCTGGTCATGGCCAAATATCACGCCGAGATGCAGGTGATCGATGACATCCTGGGCTCTCACGCCCGACTGGGGAAACAGATGTTCGGGGCGATCCTGAACCAGATTCCGGATGAGGCCCGGGACTTCGTGGACGACTACGCCCGGCCCTACCTCGAGAGCGTCGGCATCCGCGTGCTGGGCGTCCTGCCAAGTGTCCCCAAGCTTTCGGCGCTGAGTGTGGGGGAGCTCGTCCGGCGTCTGGAGGCTGAGGTGCTGACCAAGAACATGGATCCGGAGTCCTTGGCCGAAGCTTTTATGGTTGGCGCCATGACCCTGGAAGCCTGCCTCTCGCGCTTCCGCCGGCAGCAGAACAAGGCCGTGATCACGGGTGGGGACCGGACCGACATCCAGCTGGCGGCCCTGGAGACCTCCACGGTGGCTCTCATCCTGACCGGAAACCTGCGGCCCAGCCCACTGGTCGTCCAGCAGGCGGAGGCCGTCAACGTCCCAGTGCTCCTGGTCAGGATGAACACCATGGAGACGGTCAAGCGGATCGAGGATGCCTACGGCAAGACGCGGCTGGGCGAGCCGGAAAAACTGGAAGCCTTCAACCAACTGATGTCGGAACACGTGGACATGGGCGCAATCTACGCCGCGCTCGGAATGGCCTAATCGCCACTGTTCACTCAACCCCGCGCGTCTGTTGGACCCGATGTCTCCCGCTGAGGGGCTCGAGGCGCGGAGGCCCCCTCCATCGGAAAACGGCTGCCCCGAGGTTCCCAGAACCTCGGGGCAGTTTCATTCCTGTGACGGGATTGGCTACCCAGCCGGGTGATGGAAGACCGCCTTGCCCGGAGAAGAGAACTGCATATGCGAATTCCTTCCAGGAAGCTAGGCTCTTCTACACACTCCTGGGTCTGGCCGTGGTGGAGGCTCTCGAAGTGGGTCCCGCTTCTACGCCGGGAACCAGGCGTGGTAGGCGTTCCACGAGGTACCTTCTGTATGCGGCCCGAGGGTCAGCGTGCCCCGGGAGTTCGTCGCATGCGGCGTGCCGGGCGACCCATCGCGGCAGCCGAATCCGCCTTGTTCACCGGTAGCCAGATGGTGAAGGCGCTGCCGCGACCTTCCTCGCTTTCCACCGTGATCCGCCCCCCATGTCGATCTAGGATCTCCTTGCAGATGGCCAGCCCGAGGCCGGTGCCAGGGGCTCTCACCAACCGGCTGCTGGCGCCACGGAAGAAGCGCTCGAACAGATGGGGCAGGTCTTCGGCGAGAATGCCCAACCCGGTGTCGGCGACGGTTACTGTCACCCAGGACCGGCCGCCCTCTGTCTGGCTGGCTGTAGAGACGGTCACGCTCCCGCTGAGAGTGTACTGCATGGCGTTCGTCAACAGGTTGGCCACCACCTGGGTGACCATGCGTTCGTCGGCGAAGATGGCAGGCAGGTCGGGTTGAGGAGAGAACTCGAGTTTCAGGCCTTTCTGGGCGAACAGGCGCCGGCGATCCTCGACCAGAACACTCGCCAGGCTATTGAGGTCGAATTCGGATGGCTGGAACATCGCCGCACCCGCGTCCAGCCGGGAGATCGCCAGCAGGTCTTCGATCAGGCGGGCCAGACGGTTAGTCTCCCGGTCTAATGTCTCCAGATAGGACGGGAATCGTTCGGGCTTCCCCAAAGTGAGCAGGTCCAGATACAGGCGAATGTTGCTCAGCGGTGTGCGAAGCTCGTGCGAGACGTCGGAGACGAACTGTGATTTGATTCTGTCCGCCTTGCGGGCGTAATCGAGGGCATCCTCCAGGGCGGCCGTGCGGTCGGCCACGGTACGTTCCAGGGCGCCGGCGTGCTGGCGGACATGCTCATACAAAGCGGCGTTCTCGATGGCCACAGAAATCTGGTCGCCGAGCAAGGAAAGGAGGCGCAGGTCGTCCTCGGTCAGGCTGCCCGGCTTGGGAGATTCGACGTTGAGCACGCCGAAGACCACCCCGCCCTTGCGCAGGGGGACAGCGATCTCCGTCTCGGTGGTTGGCACCAGCGCCACGTAGTCGGGGTCCACTCGGACGTCAGGGACGAAAGCCGGCATGTTGGTGCGAGCGACTCGGCCGGAGACCCCTTCGGAGACCGCCGTGCGCTCGCCATGGAGGTCAGGGCCGCGACCGGCGCGGAAGACCATGTCCTGGCCCTCGACCAGGAGGATCTCGACCATCGGATAGCCCAGCACTTCCGCCACCTGGCGGACCACCTCCTCGAGCAGCGGCTGCATTTCCAGACGGCGGTTGATGACCTGGCCGACCTGCTGGAGTGCCGCCATCTCGGCCAGCCGTCGATGCGCCTGTTGGTAACGTTCGGCGTTCGCGAGGGCCAGCCCAACCTGTCGGGCGATGGTCGTCAGCAGCTCGAGATGCTCGTCACGGAAGGCAGCCGGCTGATGGTGGAAGACCAGGAGGACCCCAAGGAGCTCGTCGCCCGCCAGGATCGGGGCGCCCAGGACAGCGTGTGCCTGGGATTCGGCCTGACTCAGTGGGTCCCAACGCGGATCGGTGCTCACCTCTGCCAGGTTGAGGGCCTGCCGGTTGGCAACAATCCATCCAGGAATGCCTCCCCCGGGGATGGCACCGAGCCGATCCCGAACGCTGGCTATCCGAGCGGGATCCGGGTCAGATAATGCCTGCAGGTGAAGAAGATTGCTGAGGCGGTCTACGGTGAAGGCCTCGCCAAACAAGGCTCCCAGGTTCTGGCTGGTCAGGGAGATGGCCCGTTGCAGGATCTCCGCAGGCTCCAGGCTGCTGGTCACGGCCTGGGTGATGTTGTAGAGGAGTTGAAGCCTCTGGCGTTCGGCATCAGGATCCGCAGGCCGGGGCAATGGTGGCTTCGTCGTTTGCAGCCGACTCAGACCAGAGGCAACATGATCAACGATTCTCTGCAGGACGGGGAGGCGATCCTGGCTGAAGGCATCGGGCAGGTGGGAATAGAGGTTGAGGAGGCCGATCAACTCGCCGTCGCGCCGGATGGGCAAGGCGGCCGCTGACCGGCAGCCGGCGGCGAAAGGCCGCTCCAGCCACGGATCGATGTGGCCATCGTCCTGGATCTCAGTCACAACGACGGGCTGGGTTTGCCGTGCCAGGGAAGAAAGCAATCCTGACGCCCCGTCGGGATCGCCGATCGGGAGGATGGCCGGATCTGGCAGGACATCTTCGAGGCCAGCCCTTGCCAGCAGGAGTACTCCCGGTGCGTCGGGCCGGATCAGGCCGATCCAGGCCAGGTCATACCATCCTGGCGTCGTCAGGATCCGGCAGACGTCTGCCAGCATCTGCTGGCTGTCCTGCGGGCTATCCGCCGCGCTGCCCAGTTCGCTGAGCATGTCGAGGGGGTCTTGCGCTGTCTTGGATAGACTAACCAAGGGATCCTGTCTGATGGGACCCACCGCCGGCACCTCGCGTCTATCCCCAGGCCGTCTCGAAGGTGCCCACATTATACCTTGTCCGGTGTGCGGACCAGGGGACCGGCGCGGGGAAGAGGCGCGGGACGGAGATTCGAGCGATGCCGGACCCGGTATGATCCCAAAGCTCGCCGGTAGCCCTGCGGGGCAATCGCTCAACCGAGCTGGGCGACCTCCC
>CAZEMA010000048.1:0-18237 GCA_964513155.1 uncultured Anaerolineaceae bacterium | reverse complement strand
TCGGAGTGGGTGGGGGCGTCATCCTGTTTCTCGCGGGCGTGGCGATGTCCCTCTTTGGGAGCCGCTCCGTGGTGCAGGAACGCATCGAACGCTACGCGGAATCCGGGGCGGGAATTGGCGCGGAAGAGGGGCAGCTCAGCTCGTCCACCCGGGCCTACCAGGCCGCCA
Source organism: uncultured Anaerolineaceae bacterium (assembly GCA_964513155.1). Taxonomy (GTDB): domain Bacteria; phylum Chloroflexota; class Anaerolineae; order Anaerolineales; family E44-bin32; genus DATEAV01. The sequence continues at coordinate 18,069 of CAZEMA010000048.1, read as the reverse complement.
GGGACTTCTTCGACCGCATGGGCGAAGGGACCAACCTCTTCGAGTCGATGTCCCGGCAGCTGGCGCGGGCCGATCTGAAGTTCCGCCCGGCTGAGTACATCGCCTTGATTCTGGGCTCCGGCCTAGTTTGCGCCGTGATGGGAACCGTCCTGGGCAAGTCGGTCGTCTTCGGGATTATGTCCGGGATCTTGGGTGCCTTTTTGCCTCCCCTGTACGTGGGATCGGCACAAAAGCGCCGCTTGAGGCAGTTCGACGACCAGCTGGGGGACATGCTCAACCTCATGGTCAACGGCCTGAGAGCGGGCTACTCCACCATGCAGGCCATGGAGGCCATCAGCCGGGAGCTGCCTCCACCGATCTGCGATGAGTTCCGCCGGGTTGTCCAGGAGATGCAGCTGGGCATCGCCATGGAGGAGGCGCTGGACCACCTGCTGCGCCGCATCAGCAGTGAGGACCTGGACCTGGTGGTGACGGCGATCAACGTCCAGCGAGAAGTCGGCGGCAACCTGGCCGAAATCCTGGACACGATCTCGTTCACCATCCGGGAGCGGGTGCGCATCAAGGGCGAGATCGCCGCCTTGACGGCCCAAGGACGGATCACGGCCATCGTGATCTCTTTGCTGCCGGTAGTCCTGATGGGGCTTCTCTTCCTGGTCAACCGACCCTACGTCATGCAGTTCTTCAACCCGGAACAGCGATGCTGCGGCCTTGGCATGCTGGTGGTCGCTGGGCTCATGATCCTCTCGGGTTTCTTCGCAGCTCAGAAGATCGTCGCGATCGACATCTAGCGAAGCCCGGGCGGGTGTGAGGCAGGGCCTGGTCTGGCATTCGGGTTGGTGAGGCGGCTGAAATCGGCAGGTGAAGCGCACGTGGAAGACCACGAAGGGTGGTGGTCTCCGGGAGTAGGGCAGACGAGATGAACGTCTTCCTGTTCGTTCTAGTGCTCGTGGTCGTGCTGGCAATCATCCTGGTCGTGGTCGGCATGAAGGCGCGCGAGCCAACCGACCCGATACAGGCGCGCCTGAAGGATATCGGCGAGCGGGAAGTTCCCATGACTCTGGAAGAGATCGAGCTCTCCCAGGGTTTCTACGATCGCATCATCTTGCCCTTCTTCAACCGCATCGGCCAGATCGCCTCGCGCTTCACGCCTCAGGCAACGCTTCAGACCGCCCGCCGCAAGCTGGAGATGGCGGGGAATCCGATGCGGATGGATCCGGCATTCTTCCTGGCGATGCGCTCCGTGATTGCGGTGCTGTTCGGCGGCGTGCTGATCGTGGTCTTTGTGATGAGCAAGCGTAACTGGGCACAGGGCCTGGCGCTCACGGCGGTTTTCACTGTGCTCGGGTTCTACTTCCCGGATCTATGGCTGAGCAGCCGGATCAAACGCAGGCAGAAGGGCGTCTTCCGGGCGATGCCGGATGCGCTCGACCTGCTGACGATCTGTGTGGAAGCCGGGTTGGGCTTCGATGCGGCCATGGCCAAAGTCCACGAGAAGTGGGAGAACGACCTGGCCTTGGAGCTCGGCCGAGTGATCCAGGAGATCCGGCTGGGGAAGCTCCGGCGAGAAGCCCTTCGGGACATGGCTGATCGGCTTGGGGTGGCAGAACTGACCAGTTTCGTGGCGGCCGTCATCCAGTCGGAGCAATTGGGCGTAAGCATGGCGAAGGTGCTGAAAATCCAGTCCGACCAGATGCGCGTCCGTCGGCGGCAGATGGCGGAGGAGGAAGCCCACAAGGCGCCGGTCAAGATGGTCTTTCCCATCGCCTTCCTGATCTTCCCCTCGCTGCTCATCATCCTGCTGGGACCGGCCGGCCTGCAACTCCTGCAGTCGCCGATGATGGATCTCTTCCGCTAATAGGACTTCTGTGTGGCGGAAGGGGGAGACCGCCCCGCGAATCGGGGAATCGCCCGCCTCCATCGGCACTGGCTGTTGCGGTGCCTGGAGGCGGGCTTTGATCTTCTCTACCCCCCGCGCTGCGCGGGTTGCGGGCAGAGGGGCTGTGACTGGTGCCCGGCCTGCGACCAAAGCCTCAGCCGGCTCCGGGGCCACCTGTGCGAGTGCTGCGGCGAGCCTCTGGGCAGGCGGGTGGACTGTCCGTCCTGCCGGGCGGTCCCGCTCCAGGTCACCACGCGATCTTATGCCCGATACGAGGGCGTCCTCGTCCGGGCCGTGTTGCAGCTGAAGTACCGGCCGAACCGCCGACTGGCGGGCGTGATGGGCGGATGGTTGGCGGAGATCTGTCAGCGTGAGAGGTGGGAGCCGACACTGGTTGTGCCGGTCCCGCTCGGCAAGAGAAGGCTGCGTCAAAGGGGGTATAATCAGGCCGGGTTGGTGGCGTCGGCGCTGGCACAACGCCTGCGGTTGCCGATGCACGAGGAAGCCCTGTGGCGAGTCCGGGAGACGCCCTCCCAGGTGGGGTTGGATGCCCCCTCCCGTCACGCCAATGTGCAGGATGCCTTCCAGGCAAATCCTGGCCTGGTCCGTGATCAGACCGTTCTACTGGTGGACGATCTGTTCACGACCGGAGCCACACTCTCTGCCTGCGCACAGGCCCTTCGCCTGGGCGAGGCGCGACAGGTGTTGGCGCTGACTGTGGGACGGGCCTAGGCGTGTGATGAAGAAGCCCTGCTTCCTGGAAAGAATCCGTATACGTGGTGGTTGGGGCTTCGCCTCAACCACCACGTATACGGTTCTCTTCTACGGGCAGGGCAGTTCTTCGTCACCGTGTTAGGAATACCTCTCGGGAGAGGCCAAGACCAAGGAGACGGGATGGCAGTTCGGGTGGAGATCACGGTTCGGAACTTGGAGCTGAGCGATCGTCTGCGGGAGTATGTGACCAAGAAAGTGACCAGGCTTGATCGCTACCTCGACAGGCTGGAGGAGGCCAAGGTCGATCTCTCGTATATCAAGTCCGCACGCAGCGCCAGCGATCGGCAGGTGGCGCAGCTCACCATCCGGGGCAAAGGGATCCTGCTCCGGGCGGAAGAGCGCACAGATGACATCTTCACCTCGGTCGATGCCGTCCTGGAGAAGATGGGACGTCAGATCGAACGCTACAAGGGCAGGCGCTGGAGGAACCGGGGCGACGGGCGGTCAGCCTCCGAGGCCGTCCCTGCGCCGACGCCTTCCGAGGAGGAGCCAGAGACGCCCCAGCCTGGCATCGTCAGGCGCAAGCGCTTCCAAATCATTCCGATGGATGAGCAGGAAGCCATCGAACAGATGAGTCTCCTGGGGCACGAGGACTTCTTCGTCTTTCTCAACAGCGGCACCAATCAGATGAATGTCCTGTACCGCCGCCGGGATGGGACGTACGGTTTGATCGAGCCCGAAGTCGGCTAAGCAGGACAGGAGTAGCCTGGCCCGGCAGCGCGGGCCGGGATGGGTCCAAACTGTGCCGGTATTGATACCAGTTCTCGTTCTTACGCCGCCGGCGGGCGCCACGCCTGCCGAGCGGTGGATGGCCAGTGCGCGGATGGCTGCCGCGCTCGACCTGGTCCGGGTGCTCTTGGCCGAGGAACGGATTGGGCCGATCTATGTGATGGCGGCCGAGCCCGACGATGCGGCTAAACTGGCCGATCGGGGGGCTGTCCCATGGCAAGGGCTGGGACAGCCTTTTCATTTCGGCCGGACGCTGGCAGGATTCGTCGACTGGCTCGGGACGGAGCGACTGGTCTACTTCGGCGGGGCCAGCGCACCGCTCCTCGAGCCAGAGCTCCTGGCGGAGGCCCTAGACCTGCTGGAGCGGGCCGAGGGGCCGGAAGCCGTAGTCAACAACTACCATTCGACCGACTGGGCCCTCCTCAACCAGGCCTCCAGCTTGCGACGGTTGGCCGACAGGCTGGTCACCGACAACCCCCTGGGCTGGATCCTGGGACAAGACGCCGGTTATCGTGTGCACGCCCTGCCCCCTTCCGCTGCCACCCGGGCCGATATCGATACCCCCACGGACCTCCTGCTTCTCCAAGACCATGCCCACCTCGGTCCCGCAGTGCGGGATTTCCTGGCTCAGGCCCAGACCGGCTGCCTGGCCCGCGTGTCATCGATCCGGGAAGTCATGCGGACGCCAGCCAAGAACGTGACCATCATCGGCCGGTCATCCTCCCACTTGTGGCAATCGCTGGAGAAGCGTGTCCAGATCTGGGTCCGGCTTCTGGTCGAGGAGAGAGGCATGCTGGCCAGTGGCCGCCTGGAGCGGGGGGAAGTGCGCTCCTTGGTCGGTCAGATCCTGGATGAGTGGGGTCCCCGGCTCTTCCTTGAACGGCTGGCATCGATGACCGATGCCGTCCTGTGGGATACCCGAGTTTGGATGGCTGGCCATGGGGGGTGGCCGCCGGCCAGCGAGCGTTTCGCCGCCGATCTGGGATGGGCGGATCAGATCGAGGATCGGGCCCTGCGCGAGTTGACCGAGGCCGTCAATGAGGCTCCGATCCCCATTCTCACGGGGGGCCACGGCGTCGTCGCAGGCAGTATCTACGCGCTGGTGGAAACGCTCGGCTAGCTGGAGGTTCTACCAGCCGGCGAGGAACTCCTGCCAGGCCTCGTTCTGGGGCAGGTGCCGGGCGAACAGGTAAGAGGGGGTGGCCCTGGGCTCGCCGGGGGAGCGAAGGAGGCTCATGTGCGCCTCCCGGAGCATGCGCCCGCCTTTCCTGAGGTTGCATTCGGCGCACGCTGTAACCAGGTTGGTCCAGGTGTGATCGCCCCCCCGATGCCGCGGCGTGACGTGGTCGATGGTCAGGCGGGAGGACTGGCGGCCGCAATACTGGCAGCGGTGGCCGTCGCGGCGGAAGACCTCGCGTTTGGTCAAGCGGACGCGGGGCCGTGGACGCCGAACCATGTATCCGAGGCGGATGACAGACGGCCGGGGAATCGTCAGGCGCACCGTGCGGACGTAGCCTCGGCCGTTGAGGAGCATCTCGGCTTTGCCCGCAACGAGCAGGCAGAGGGCACGGCGCGTGGAGCAGACGTTGAGAGGTTCGAAGTTCGTGTTGAGCACCAATACCGGCGTGTTCATTGGCACCGACCCCGATTTCCGGCGGATTATATCATCATCGAGTCCGGCTGCAAACGCAGGGCACCAAAGCCCCGGGAACCCCTGTGGGTCCAGGGAGGAGACGATGGCAGGCCTCGTGCCGGAAGCCTTCTCCGTGCGGCCTGCCCGTGTCGTTCCCGTCATGGGCCCGGGAAGAACGGACCCGGGGGCAAGGATCTCGTGCAGGCGCGGCCCGTCCATCCCTGTCCTACTGGACATCCCAGAGCCTTTGGCTTATAGTTCTCGCGAGATCCCCCGACCACAAGAGAAGGAGTTGAGTCTATGGAAAGGGTTCGACGCGAATTCACCACGCTGACGGTAGTGATGGTCCCCGTGGCCATCGCCATCAACATCGCCGTCGGTCAGCTCGTCCTTGTCCTCAAACTGCCTCTCTATCTCGATTCGATCGGCACGATCTTGGTCGGCGTATTGGCCGGGCCATGGGCCGGGGCGGTCACCGGACTGCTCTCCAACGTCATCTGGACGATCAGCGGCTGGTATACCCCGGCCATTGCCTTCGCCGGTGTCGCAGCCATCATCGGTGCTATGGCAGGCGCCTTTGGCCGATACGGGTGGGCGAACGTGTGGTGGAAGGCGATCCTGGCAGGGTTGCTCACCGGACTGACCGCGGCCATCCTCTCCGCCCCCGTCGCCACCTATGTCTTCGGGGGTGTGATGGGCAGTGGTACGGATGCCATCGTGGCGCTGGCTCGGTCGATTGGGTTGGACTCGCTGGGTGCCAACATCGCTCAGGGCACCTTCTCCGACCCGCTCGACAAGATGGTCAGCTACCTGGTGATCTGGGCCATCCTGCGAGCTCTTCCGGCCCGGTTCAAGGGGCGCTTCAGCAACCTCGGTTCGACGCAAGGGTAGGAATCGCTTTGCCTCGCAGGCCGGCTGGATCGCCAAGGGCCACGAGGCGGGGGCTCAACCCGGAATCCCCGCCGGGGAGAGACCCCCGCTTTGCGATCCGTGATCGCCGGGCGCGCAAGCCTGCCCGGACAGGCGCCAGGAGTTCCTTCCGCTTCTCACAATGACATCGGTCATCCTCTACCGCCCCAGTCCGGCCGGCTTGCAGCAAGCGAATCCGATCACCAAGCTGATCCTGGCTGGTGCCTGCCTGGTGGCGGCCGCCACCATCCGGCCTCTGCCGCTTCTGCTGGCGGTGTTCTTCGTCATCCTGGTCCCCCTGGCAGCCTGGAGCCGAGTGCTGGCCCCCTTTCTGCGTACCTGTGCCCGGCTGATCTGGCCCTTTGCCCTCTCCCTGGGCATCGTCCAGGGTTTCTTCACGCCGGGCAGGACCTACCTTCTCACCGTCGGACCCTTTGCGCTCAAGGCTGAAGGCCTTTGGCTGGCGGCCGTGTTCACCACCCGGCTGCTCATCGGCCTTGGTTCCGCCACGCTGCTGATGCTCACGACACGTCCAGACATGCTGATGCTCGCCTTGGTCCAGCGTGGGCTGCCCAGGCAGCTCTCCTACATCGTTGTCACTGCCCTTCAGATTATCCCCAGCTTCCAGTCGAAGGCCCAGGGCATTCTTGACGCGCAGAGGTCCCGCGGCTTGGAGACCGAGGGAGGCGTCGGGCGCAGGCTGCGGGCTCTCGTGCCTTTGATCGGTCCTCTCGTGCTGGGAAGCCTGATGGCCTTGGAGGAGCGGGCCATCGCGTTGGAGGCCAGGGCTTTCATGCGCCGCGGACCGAAGACCAGCCTGCAGACAATCGCGGACACGCGCGCGCAGGCCGTCGTGCGCTGGGTCTTGGTCTTGGTGACCATCGGGCTGATCGCCGCCCGCTTGTTCTGGCGCTAGCCAATGATGATTGAAGTCGACGGCCTCACCTTCACATACCCCGACGCTCCGACCGCGGCGCTTAGCCAGATCAACCTGTCTGTTGCATCCGGCGAGTTGTGTGCGATCGTTGGCGCCACCGGTGCAGGTAAGACGACACTGTGCTTCGCGCTCACCGGCTTCATCCCCCATTTCTACCGCGGCGCACTCGAAGGCTCCGTTCGACTCGATGGGAAGAATGTGACCCAGGGTTCTCCGGGGGAATTCGCGGGCGAAGTGGGTCTGGTGTTCCAGAACCCCTTCAACCAGATCACGGGGGCGCGCTTCACCGTCCGGGAAGAGGTGGCCTTCGGGCTTGAGAACCTGGGGGTTCCCCGTGAGGAAATGCTGGCGAGAGTGGACCAGGCACTGACGACCACCGGGTTGCTGGGGCTCGCCGAGCGGTCTCCCTTTGCGCTCTCGGGAGGGCAGCAACAGCGGCTGGCGATCGCCTCGGTCCTGGCCATGCAGCCTCGCCTTCTGGTTCTGGACGAGCCGACATCGCAGCTCGATCCGGCAGGGACGCGCGAGGTCTTCGCGGCCCTGCGGGAAATGGCCGCGGCGGGCGGGACGACAATCATCCTCAGCGAGCACAAGTTGGCTCATGTGGCGGCGTTCGCAGACCGGGTCATTGCGCTTGCGGAGGGACGGATTGTGGCGGACGGCGCCCCGGCGGACGTCCTGGCCGCTTCGGTGCTCAGGTCCTACGGCGTCGGGGAGACGCGCTATACCCAGGCTGCCCGCTGGGCACAGGCCCAGCAACTGGTGCCCGCGGAGCGGAAACTGCCCGTGACCCTTGATCAGGCGGTCGAGTTCTTCCGATGAATGTGCGCTTCGAGTCCGTCTCCTTCTGCTATGCTAGCGGTGTCGAGGCGCTGCGTGGGATCGACCTGGCGATCCAGGATGCCCAGGCGGTCGCCGTGATCGGCGAGAACGGCGCCGGGAAGACGACGCTGGCCAAGCATGTGAACGGGTTGCTGAGGCCGAGCCAGGGCAAGGTCTGGGTCGGCGACTGGGACACAAGCCAGAGGACAGTGGCCCAGTTGGCCAGCAGGGTCGGCTACGTCTTCCAGAATCCGGACGATCAACTCTTCGAGAGAAGCGTCAGGTCGGAAGTAGCCTTCGGTCCCCGCAATCTGGGGCTGTCACCGGCGAAGGTGGAGGCGGCCGTCGAGGCGGCATTGGCCAGAGTGGGCCTGATGCCCGAGGCCGGCCGCCATCCTTATGACCTGCACGTGTGTCAACGCCGGCTGGTCGCCCTGGCGGCCACACTGGCCATGAACACACCTATCGTGATCCTGGACGAGCCGACGACGGGCCAGGATGCTGCCGGCGTTGAGCGACTGGGGGCAATTGTGGAATCTCTCAAGATCGAAGGCCGGACCGTGGTGACGATCTCGCATGACCTCGACTTCTGCGCCGAGCATTTTGGGCGTGTCGTCCTGATGTCCCGGGGCAGGGTACTTGCCGACGGTCCGGCGAGAGAAGTGATGTCGCGAGCCGATCTCCTGGCACAGGCGGATGTGGAACCGCCGCAAGTCGTCCAACTCTCCCAGGCGCTCTCCCTGGCGGACGTGCCCCTGACCGTTGACCAATTCACCGCCGCCTTCGCGGAGTCGAGGCGGGGCGAGGTATGAGACCATGATCATCATCCTCGGGGACTTGATCGCCGACTTCAGTCTGCGCATCCAATCCTTCCCGGTCATAGCTGGGAGCATGCAGCGGGTCGAGTATCTTGAGCTCGGCCCCGGCGGGGCGACAAACGTCGCCATCGCTGCAGCTCGCCTGGGCTTGCCCGTCGGTTGTCTGGGCGAGGTCGGGGGCGACCGGTTTGGGGCAATCGTGATGCAGGGCCTGCAGGCCGAGAATGTCGATGTCTCCGGTATTCATGTTCTGCCTGGCGGGGAGACGCCGGTGGCTGGGGTGGTGGTCGACGCCCGGGGCGAGCCAGCCTACCTGGGATATCCCGGGGACCTGAGACTGGCTGAGCTGCCCGAGGCATGGCGGGAGACGATCGCCAAAGCCGAGGCGCTCTTCGTTGATGGCTGGGTGGATCACGGGGAAGCAGCCGGCGTGATCCTGGGGGGGCTGCGCTCCGCCCAGCAGAGGGGCGTCCCCTCCTTCTTCGACCCCGGCCCGGGGAACCCCGCTGTGGACAACGCCTGGCATACCGAGGCGGCGGCTCTTGCCACCGTGCTCATCGCCACCGAAGAGGAAGCCCACCAGCTCTCCGGCATCGCCGATCCGTTTGCCTCGGCCGAAGCCCTTCTCTCGCGCGGCCCTCAACTGGTCGTGATCAAGCGCGGCGTGGCCGGGTGTGTTCTCCTGCGCCGGGACGGATTCAACGTTGCACCGGGCATGCCGGTCGAGGCTCGGGATGCAACCGGCGCGGGGGACAGCCTAGATGCCGCGGTCATCTACGGCTTCCTGCGTCGCCTCTCCTTGGAGGATCTGGGGACGCTGGCGAACGCGACCGGCGCGGCCAAGGTGCAGAAGCTTGGCACCGGCCACAACATGCCCACCCTGCCGGAGATCCAAAGCGTGCTGGAGCGTTTCGGCCGCGACTCGGTGACCCTGCTCCGCTAGCGGGCCCTGGCCGCCCCTTTCCCCCTATTCCTTGGCCGACAACGCGCGGCAGGTGACCTGCCAGGCCGCCAGGCTTGTAACTTTGTCCTGCGGCGGTTACAATCGCGGCCGATGAGCCACGAAGCCTATCAACAAGCGCTGCGGTACCTCTACAGCTTCGTCGATTACAGTCTGGAGCGAACCTACCGCTACACGGCGGACCGGTTCAATCTGGACCGCGTTCGCGTGCTCCTCCACGCCGTGGGGGATCCCCACCAGTCATTCGCCAGCATCCATGTGGCTGGCACCAAAGGCAAGGGTTCCGTCTGTGCGCTTTGCGCCTCGGCCCTCCGGGCAGCCGGGCACCGGACCGGGCTGTACACTTCGCCCCACCTTGTCCGTCTGACAGAGCGAATCCAGGTGGATGGGGAGGAGATCTCTGAGGAGGCCGTCGTCGAGCTGATTGACCGGCTGCGGCCGCACGCGGCTGCCGTCCCCGAACTAACCATGTTCGAGTTGCTCACGGCGCTGGCCTTTCTGCACTTCGCCGAAGAGGGGGTGCAGGCGGCTGCAGTGGAGGTCGGGCTGGGCGGCCGGCTGGACGCCACCAATGTCATCCTGCCGTTGACCGCGGTGATTGCCTCACTATCCTATGATCACATGAATGTCCTGGGCAACAGCCTCTCGGACATCGCCCGCGAGAAGGCCGGCATCATCAAGCCCGGAGTCCCCGTGGTGACGGCGCCTCAACAGTATGAGGCCGGCAGGGTGGTCGAGGAGGTCGCCCGGGAGCGGGGAGCGCCTCTCATCCAGGTGGGCCGCGATTGGCTCTTCGCCCCCGGCGGGCACGACCTCGAGGGGCAGAGCCTCTACATCTGGCCGTCCCGCGAGCAAGCGCTGATGGATGAGTTTGTCAACTCGGCGGGTGGTGAGGAGTGGGCGCCGCCCCGCTACGAGATCCCCCTTCTGGGATATCACCAGGTCGTCAACGCCGCCGTGGCGTATGCCTCGCTGCAGGCCGCTCGCGAACGGGGCCTGGCGATCGAAGAGGCCGCCATCCACGAAGGCTTCCGTGCCGTGTCATGGCCGGGGCGCCTGCAGATCCTATCCCGGTCTCCGGCGGTCCTGGTGGACTCGGCCCACAACCGCGATTCGGCCCTCAGGCTGCGGATCGCACTGGACGACTACTTCCCCGGCCAACCGGTCACATTGGTCTTCGGGGCCCTCTCCGACAAGGACATTCCTGGCATGTTGGCCGAACTGCTGCCGCGAGTCTCGCGCCTGATCCTGACGCAGGCGGACCACCCACGGGCCGCCTCAACCGAAGAGCTGGCCGGCCTGGCCCACGGGTACGGTTGGCGGGTGGAGAAGGTGGTGCCCGTGGCAGAGGCACTCCGGCGGGCATTGTCCCTCTCCCGGCCGGGCGAAGTTGTCGTGGCTGCCGGCAGCCTGACGGTTGCTGGCGAGGTTCTGGCTGCATGGGAGGAGATCAAGCCCGAGGCTATGCAGAATGGGGGCAAGGCGGTCCGATGAATGGCTACAGCGTCCGCTGGGCGCACCTGCAATCGGAGTTGGGAGAGGCCGTCGCCCGACGGGCGGACGAGCTCTACGAGGTCGAAGACGCCCCCTTGGACGACCAAGGCCAGATGGAGTGTTCCGTTCTTCCACTCCGAGATGTCGTGCTGTTTCCCAAGATGGTCACACCGCTCTTCGTGGGCCACGCCCCGACCATGAACGCCATCGAGGACGCGGTGCGCGACGGCGAGACGATGTTGGCCGTGGCCCAGCGGGATCCCGACGTCGAGGACCCGTCCCCTGAGGAGCTCTTCCACGTGGGCACCGAGATCGCCGTTGGCCGGCTGATGCGCATGCCGGATGCCTCGACCTCGGTCCTGACGCAGGGCCGGCGTCGGGTCGAAATCGTCGAGGTCGTGCAGACCGAGCCCTACCTCCGCGTCCGGGCTCGCCCTGTCATCGAGTTGGCCGAGCGCACCAAAGAGACGGTCGCCCTCATGCGGGCGGTGCTCACCCTGTTTGAGAAATGCGTGCAGCTTAACCGGAGCCTGCCCGAAGAAACGTATCTCTACGCGATGAACATCGAGGAGCCGGGATGGCTGGCGGATCTCGTCACCTCGGCCCTGAACATGACCATCCCCGAGCGTCAGACGATCCTGGAGACCTTTGAGACCGTGACCCGGCTGCAGAAGGTCAGCGTCATGCTCGGGCGAGAGCTCGACGTCCTGGAGCTCGAAGACCAGATTCACAACCAGGTCCAGAGCGAGGTCGACAGGTCTCAGCGGGAGATCTACCTGCGGGAGCAGATGAAGGCGATCCAGACCGAGCTCGGGGAGAGCGATTTGTGGGCGCAGGAGTTGGGGGAGCTGCGGGAGCGCGTCAACCATCTGACGCTGCCCGAGGAAGTCCAGGCCCGGGCCCTCAAGGAACTGCAGCGACTGGGGCAGATGCCCCCGATGTCGCCCGAGGTGGGTATTCTGCGCACGTACCTGGACTGGCTGATCGAACTTCCCTGGTCAGAGGCCACCCCCGACAATCTTGATGTACGCAATGCCTCACGGGTGCTGAACCGCCGTCATCACGGGCTGCGCAAGGCCAAGGAGCGCATTCTCGAGTACATCGCCGTGCGCGGCCTGGCCAGAGAGAAACAGCGTCAGCCGATTCTGTGCTTTGTGGGGCCGCCCGGCACGGGCAAGACCTCCCTCGGACAGTCGATTGCCGAGGCCTTGGGGCGGAAGTTCGTACGCGTCTCGCTCGGTGGTGTGCGCGACGAGGCCGAGATCCGCGGCCACCGCCGCACCTACATCGGCGCTCTGCCCGGCAGGGTACTGCAGACGATGCGCCGGGCAGGGACGGTCAATCCACTGTTCATGCTGGACGAGATCGACAAGCTCGGGCACGACTTCCGCGGCGACCCGGCGGCGGCGCTGCTGGAAGTCCTCGACCCGGAGCAGAACCACGCCTTCTCGGATCACTATCTGGAAATCGCCTTCGATCTCTCCAAGGTCATGTTCATCACCACCGCCAACACCCTTGGGCCGGTACCACCAGCGCTTGTGGACCGGATGGAAGTGATCGAGTTTCCGGGCTACATCGAGGAAGAGAAGCTGGTCATCGCCCACAAGTTTCTCATCCCTCGCCAGCTGGAGGAGAATGGGCTCGAACCAGCGGCGTTGAAGATCGGAGATGACGTCCTCCAGGCTATCATCCGGCAGTACACGTGGGAGGCGGGCGTCCGGAACCTGGAACGCGAGATTGGCAAGATCTGCCGCAAGGTTGCGCGACGCAAGGCCGAGAAGCACAAGGTTCCCAAGAAGATCACCCCGGCCATGTTAGCGCGTCTGCTCGGGCCTCCCGAGATCACCCCGCGTGAACCCGAGACGGAGGACCAGATTGGATCTGCCACGGGTCTGGCCTGGACCGAGAACGGCGGTGAGACGATCTCCGTCGAGGTCCTGCTGATCGACGGGAAGGGTGGCCTGCAGATCACCGGGCAGATCGGCGACGTGATGCAGGAGTCCGGCCAGGCAGCGCTCTCCTACGTGAAGTCGCGGGCCAAGGACCTGGGCGTCAGCCCAGAGATCTTTGAGAAGAAGGACATCCATATCCATATTCCGGAGGGGGCGATACCCAAGGACGGTCCCAGCGCAGGGATCACGCTTGCGACCGCTCTGGCCTCGGCTCTCACCGGTCGGCCGGTCCGGCGCCAGGTGGGAATGAGCGGCGAAATCACGTTGCGGGGGCGTGTGCTGCCCATTGGCGGCGTTCGGGAGAAAGTGCTGGCTGCCTACCGCCTGAAGTTGACGACGGTTGTGCTCCCGGCACAGAACAAGAAGGACCTGGCCGACGTGCCGGCCAAGGCGCGCTCGGCGCTGGACCTCCGCTTTGTGCGTCACATCGACGAAGTCCTGGCCGTCGCCCTGCTACCCCAGGCGGCGAAGCAGCCTCGTTCAACCCGGCCCCACCACAAGAGGTCGGAGCGTCAGGCGCCTGGCGCCTCCTCCTAGGAGTTTGATGAAGAAGCCCTGCTTCCTGGCGAAGACCCGCATCTGTAGTGGTGGGGGCGAAGCCCCAGCCACTACAGATAAGATTCTCTTCTCTGGGCAGGCGGTTCTTCATCACCCTGCTGGCGCTTCCGTCTGAGTGAGCCGTGATGGAGGGCGAGAGTGATAGCCAAGCCCCGAGGTCGAGAGGGGAAATGGGGCCGAGTGAGACCTGGAGGTGACCCGTACCATCAGGTCGCGCGAGCATCTTCGCCCCCGCCGTCATCCTCAGCCGCCTGGAAGGCGTGAGTTGACCACCTCAGGCGAAGTGCGCTACTTGCTGGCCGAAGGCCGCGGGACCCAAGTCGACTGGATGCCCGCTGGGACTCCGCCTGCAAGGATCGCCACCTCGCTTGTGGGCATGGCCAATGCGCAGGGCGGAAGCTTGATCATCGGGGTCTCTCCGCGGACCAACCGGGTGCCCGGGGTTCCCGATCCGGAGCAGGCTATCGATCGCGTTCTGCAGGCCTCATTGATGGCAGAACCGCCCCTGGTGATCCCCTTCCCGGAGCTGATCGAATTCGACAATCGCACCGTGATCTTGGTTCGCATCCCAGCCGGCCTTCCCCACGTCTACGCCCTCGATGGCCGCTATCTGGTGCGCGAAGGCCCGGTTGTCGGCCCGCTCTCGGCGCCACGACTGCGGCGCATGCTTGTGGAGCGCGGGGTCACCAGCTTCGAATCCGAGGCGCCGCCGGGTGCCGGTTTGGAAGACTTGAGCCAGCCACAGGTGGAGGCGTACCTCTCAACCGTAGGCTCGCCGGCGACGGCCAATGCCTGGGAGATCCTGTCTCACCGGGGTTGCCTGATCAAGGACGACGGTGGCTATCGGCCGACCGCCGCCGGGCTGCTCCTGTTCGGCGCAGATCCGCAGCGCTGGTTCCCGCAGGCGGACATCCTAGCTGCCCGCTTCTCCGGGCGCACGGTCACCAATGCCTTTATCCGGCAGACGATCCGCGGCACGGTGACTGAGCAACTGCACGCGGTGGAGCTCTTCCTGCGCGACCACCTGCGCGAGTCGGTCCGCCTGGAAGGGATGCGGGCCAAGCGCCGGTTGGAGTATCCGCTGGAGGCCGTGCGGGAGTTGGTTGTCAACGCCGTCTCCCACCGGGACTACTCGATCGCCGGTGACGACATCCGGTTGTTCCTCTTCTCGGACCGGCTCGAAGTGCAATCCCCGGGAGGGCTTCCCGGGCCGGTAACCGTAGATAACATCCTGGATGCCCGCTTCTCTCGCAACCCGGTCATCGTCCAGGTCTTGGCTGACCTCGGTTACAACGAACGCCTCGGGTACGGTCTGGACCGGGTCGTGGCTCTGGCGGGAGAGTGGCGGATGCGGCGCCCGCTCTTTGAGGAGACGCCCTCCGGCTTCCGCGTCACGTTGTTTGCGCCCGACGAGACCCTTCCGGCCTCCCCGCGTCAACGCTGGGAGGGCGTCGACCTCAACCAGCGACAGCGACAAGCGTTGGACTATGTGACCCGTCATGGTCGCATCACCAATCGGGAGTATCAGGAACTTGCCCCGCAGGTCCATTCCGAAACGATCCGGCGCGATCTGGCTGACCTGGTATCCCGCGGAATCCTGCTGAAGATCGGCGACCGGCGCGGGACCTATTACATCCTGAAACAAGCCGCCCAGACCCATGACTGACCGCCGCCTCGCTCTCTATTCCCGCATGGAACCGGCGCTGAGCCTGATCCCGTTTCTGGTGCTAGGCGTCGCCTTGGCGGCCTGCACCCGATCGTCCATCCCTCAGACGCTGGCATTGGCCACGGCCACGATCGCCAGCCCCCCAACCGTGACGCCCGAGCCGCCGATCCCCCCGACTCCGCCCGAGACCCCCTCCGTCGGCGCCTATGCGGTCGTCTGGGCCTCACCAGAAGAGGGCCTGCCAGTCCTGCAGCCGGCCGGTATCGCCGGGTCGGAGATTGGCAGGCTGGAGGCTGACCTGCGCGGCGTGCGGCTGACCGGCACCAGCACGGTCCTGGGGAGCTCGACTTGGTGGGAGTTGCAGGACCCCATGGCCGGGGGTTGGGTGAATGGCTGGAACCTGACCGAGGACGTGGCGCCCGATTTCTTCTGCGCTGATGGCCGTGTGGACGCGCTCCTGCAGACCTTTCGCCAGGCGATCCAGGCCAGGGATGGTCAGGGGCTGGCCGAGATGGTGAGCCGCCGCCGGGGCCTGGTTGTGCGACACGATTGGTGGAACCCTGAAGTGGAACTCCCAGAAGTGGCAGTTGCCACCCTGTTTTCGGAGACAACGGCTTACGATTGGGGAATGGGGGACGCATCCGGCCTGGCGATCACGGGCTCTTTCGTCGATGTCATTCTGCCCATGCTTGATGACGTCCTGGGGAGCGACCCTGAGGTGGCGTGCAATGGGCTCGGTTGGGGCACGACGGGTGGCACGGTGATCTGGCCGGGAGAGTTGGGCAATCTGAACTACTACTCGTTCTATCGTCCGGATCGCGGCCCCGGCGACGGTTTCAACTGGGCCACGCTCGCCGTCGGTGTCGAGTACGTTGAGGGCCAACCCCTTATTGCCATCCTGGTGCTTTACCGAGGGGAGATCCAACCCCATCTCGGCCGCTGGCCAACGGGGCTAAGGCTAGCCTGAGGCCTGCCGTCAAGGCTTTGGGTCCGCGGTGCTTTGTGGCCGGCGACCTCGCCACTCACTTTCACCCCGACTTCAATCATTCTCGGAGGCAATGCATGCAGAGGCCGCTCGAAGGACGCGTCGCCCTGATTACCGGCGCTTCAGCCGGAATCGGGGAGGCCACGGCTCATGCGTTGGCTCGCCGCGGGTGTGGTCTGATCCTGGCAGCCCGGCGTCTCGAGTTGCTCGAAAGGCTGGGTACGAGGCTGGAGCTGGAGAACCGGGGGGTGCCCACGCTGCCTGTCCGGCTTGACGTGAGCGACCTCGGGTCTGTGGAAAGTGCAGTGCGGGCCGGTCTGGATCGTTTCGCCAGGATCGACATCCTGGTCAACAATGCAGGGATCGGCGGGCTCGACTGGCTGGAGAGGCTGGATCCGGTGACGCAGGTGGCGGCGCAGATCGAGGTGAACCTGCTAGGGCCGATTCTGATGGCGAGAGGCGTCCTGCCGGCCATGATGGCCCGTCGGCAGGGGCACATCCTCAACGTGGCTTCTATGGCGGCGCTCATCGCCACTCCGACTTACAGCGTGTACGCAGCCTCGAAGTTCGGCCTTAGAGGGTTCAGTGAAGCGCTGCGGCGTGAGGTCCAGCCTTGGGGAGTACACGTCTCTGTCTTGTACCCTGGACCTGTTCGTACAGACTTTGCCGGCGATGTTGTGGAACGGCGGAAGACACACATCACGACGCCGAAATGGCTGGTGTTGACGGCGGAGGAGGTAGGCGCGGCGATCGCGGGATTGGTCCTCAGGCCCCGGCCGAGCTTGGTGATCCCTGCCATCCTGCGGCCGCTGGTGGCACTGAATGCTGTTGCTCCCAGTTTCATCGACTGGCTGACCACGCGCTTCTTCGTTCTTCGTGAAAGGCCTGAGTTGGACGCGCGCCGCCCGGCAGCACGCTAGCGGGGTGATGAAGAGCCGTCTCGCCATGACAAGTGAATCGGATACGCAGTCTCTCCACGAGACAGGACTTCTTCATCACGCTCCAAGTGTCCTCTCTCGGAAGTCCTGGTGAATAGGTGCTCTGCAGTTTCCGGCAACTCGTTCCTCACCCCCTGACCCCCTCTCCGTGGAGAGACTGGCTCTGAATGGTGTAGCGCGGCGGAGAGGGGGTGTGAGACTCAAGGAGGCGGGGGGCCGAAGGCCCCCCGCCTCCTTCAAGATCTCGCCCCTCCCCCGGCTTGACCCTCTCCCGCGGAGGACACCCGGCCGGGGGAGGGGTCGGGGTGGGGGCGCGGCAGACGCCCTCGAGCCACTACTGCCTGCCCGAAGCGGGGAAGAAGCGCGGTAGGTTCTTCAACGAACTTGGCAAACGGGGCATTAGCTAGCTGCCGCCCCCGTAGCTGCGAGCGCGCTAATGCCTGCGCAACCCTGCGGGTGGCTAGGATCCCGCAGCTCGCCATCCGGACAGGCTGCCGGCGCGGGCATCCCTGGCCACTGCCTGCCGAGGCGCTGCCCTTCAAGCGGTTGGGGATCGAAGCCGGCGAGAGTCGCCTGAGGGGATCGACGGCGAGCCCGCGATGGGGATGGTCTATTGGTGGGGAAGGGGAGCCAACGCCTGCAAGACCTCCAGCAGCCGGAGCCGCCATTCGGTCGTGCCCTGGCGGTTGAGCCAGAGCCCGCGCTTGCTCCGCCGCACGTCGGGGCCGAGGTCGGGGATCTCCTTGTCGCCTTCTGGATCGGGGAACAGGAGGAAGACCTGGCCGTTCTCGACCGAGATGGCCTCTACGCCGGACTGTGCAGCCAGAATCTTCAGCCTGAGCTGGTAGAGCAGGTTCTCAACCTCGGTAGGCATCGGCCCGAACCTGTCCCCGAACTCGGTGGCCAAGGCCTCAAGTTCAGCTTCGGAGCGTAACTCGGCTAGTCTCCGGTAGAGCTGGAGGCGGAGGTCCCGGTCGGCAACGTATTCGGCGGGGATGGCGCTTGAGAGGGGCAGGT
>CAZEMA010000047.1:0-18301 GCA_964513155.1 uncultured Anaerolineaceae bacterium | reverse complement strand
CGGAGACTCGTCTAACCGCCTTGGGCGCAAACAAGAAAGGGCCCGCAGGCCCTTCCAGATGCGTATCGCCGCCCCGACTCTCCAGCCGCCGCCCATCAGTGGCCTCGACCCTGACCTCAGCTACGTGCCCTTCAGCTACCGGAAGCTTGACGGCGACGGAACCCACCTGTACTCCACCGCGCAGGATGCCGCCGCCGGTGCGGGCGCATCGGGCGGGCTCGCGCCGGGGCTCGTGTATGTCTCGTGGAGTGAACGTGAAGTGATCAACGGCGCGGCGGTGTACCTGACGCCGAGCGGCTACATTCGCGGCGGATCGGTCTGCAAACAGATCGAGATGCCGAGCTTCCGCGGTTTGCTGTTCAGCCGGACGCCAAGCGGGCCCTTCGGCTGGATTTTGGGACAACCAACGTCCGGACCGCGCCCGGCTCGGGGGCCGCGGTCATCGGGCAGCGCTATCGGTTCCAGGTTGTGCATGTCCTCGAATGGGCGCAAGCTGAGGATCTGGCGTGGGTGAAGATCGGCGCCGATGCCTGGGTAGCGGCCAAGGACGTAGCCGTTGTCACGCCCGATGAGGTCCGGCCGGAGGGCGTCGAATCCGATCGCTGGATCTCCATCAACCTGTTCGACCGGACGCTGGCGGTCTACGAGGACGGCAGGCTTGTCTTCGCCACGATGGTGTCGACCGGTCTCCCGGGCTGGTGGACGCAGCCAGGAACGTTCCAAGTCTACGCGCGGGTTGAGCGCGACGACATGAGCGGGGCGTTTGAGGCCGATCGCTCCGACTACTACTTGCTGCAGAACGTCCCGTGGGTGCTGTAATACGACAAGGCGCGCGCCCTGCACGGCGCCTACTGGCACAACGGATACGGCTACGCCCGGTCCCACGGGTGTGTGAACCTGTCGCCCACCGATGCCCACTGGATTTTCAACTGGGCCCAGGAAGGCACCTACGTCCACGTGTTTGACCCCAGCGGCCAGACACCTACGGACCCGGATACCTACTCCGAAGGCGAGGCGTAACCGTCCCGAATTCCGCTGTCTTTCTGCATAACCATCGCCAGGCAGGGTTGGCCGAGACCTCCGGGCGGCGCGCGGCCGCTGTCGAATCCCGCCGTCCGGGTCCATCATGGCGGAACGGACTTCCGCAGAGCGGCCCACGCAATGCGCAGGACGGAGTTTCCCCCAGGGCCAGCCCTGGACCCGATGCTCCTTGGTCGTTCGGCACCTGCAATCACCCGCATCGTGGACTGCAACCGAGAACCACCGTTGGGGACCTGTACGAACATCGCCAGTTTGGATTGCTCACCTCTCACGGATGAGTAGAATCGTTACTTGGACCAGGGTCTGGCGCGGTGAGTGTTTCGCTGCGTTCTTCTCGCTGCGTCGAGACCTCCATGATTCGGGACTCGCACTGACATGGACATCTTCTTTCGTTCACTCCAAGAAAGCTTCGCGGCCTCGACGGCACGAAGACAGCAGCTCCTGCTGCTAGTTGGGGCGACCTTAGTTGTTTGCGCGGTCGTGGCCGTCGCCTTGTGCCTGCCAGAGTTGATTGACTGGACGCGATCCTATCGTCCGGCGGCTCTGTTATTGGCTAGTGGACAATCCCCGTACGAGATCGATTCCTTCACGAACCCGCCTTGGGTCTTGGTGCCCTTGATACCGCTGGCTCTGCTACCCTCCAGACTCGGAGGGGCCATCCTCTTTGTCGTCACTCTCTGTGCGCTTGTCGTCGTTGCGATCCGCGTCGGCGCGACACCCCTCAGCCTGATTGCCTTCGTCCTCTCGTTTCCGGTCTTCTTCATGCTGTTGTTTGGCCAGATTGACTGGCTTGTTCTTGTCGGCGTTTTCATGCCCCCTCCGGTGGGGCTGTTCTTTGTCTTGGCGAAACCTCAAGCTGGCATCGCGATTGCCATCTTCTGGTTGGCCGAAGCACTTCGCAAGGGCGGATTCGGGGGGGCTGTGGCCGAATTCGCTCCGGTGACGCTTGCGTTCGGTGTTTCGATCGCGGTCTATGGATTCTGGTTTCTGGATACTCCTTCAGGGATGGTCACCGCGAAGTACAACTTCAGTCTGTGGCCGCTGTCAATCCCGATCGGGGTGACGCTTCTCGTTTCCGCGCTGAGGAGTCGGAAGAGGGAACTCAGTCTCTTGGCCAGCCCGTTTCTGTCACCCTATGTAGCGCCGCATTCCTGGTCTATTGCGCTCTTGGCGATCCTCCCGCTGCAATGGGAGGCAATCGCTGCTTCGGTCGGATCTTGGATCATGCTCTTAATGGGGCTGGCCCGGTAGGCGAGACGCTGACATCTAATGTTGCCCTTCGATGGCGGACACCGACTTGACGGCGCGGTGCCGGGTCGTTGAACTCGCCATCTCCTGAGTGCCCCCTCATGACAAGGCCAGTGCCTCCGGCGCCGTTCCCGCCGAGAATGCTGTCTTGCGTCCGAAAGACCGTGCCCCTGCTTGGGCAGTTGGCACACGCCCATCCGGGCATACGGCTTGCCGCCTCGAGCATGGGCACGATGACCTGGCACACCCTGTGCAACCGCAGCAGCGCGCGGAGCGCTCATCGCATGAAGCTGGTTGCACTGCCCGCCCTGCTGCAGGCCCTTCCAGATGCGTATCGCCGCCCCGACTCTCCAGCCGCCGCCTCCTCAGAACTCGTCCTCACCACCGGCCATGCCCAGATCGGGCATACTCTTCTCGATCTCCTCCGGGTTCTCCCCCGCCTCCAGCCGGTCCACAACCTCATCCATCTCGCCCGGCATCTCCTCGCCCATCTCCTTGCCCATCTTGCGCATCATCCTGGCCAGCGAGCGAGGGTCGTTCTCGTCGACGCCGCCCCAGGCACTCGGGTCGGACAGGGAGTCAATCCGGGAGTCCTCCGAACGGGCCACGCGCACCCGCCCAATACGCCGCTCCATCTTGCGGCTCCCGCACTTTGGACAGCGGACCGGCTGGCGGCCATAGTCCTGGTAGCTTTGGTAGATGGTCACGCTCCTGGTGCAGGCCATGCATTGATACTCGTAGGCAGGCATGGCAACCTCCCTCATCGACAGCGTAAGAGTCGTGCCGGAAGGGGATCGAGGGGCCTTGGACAATCGCCTCACACGGAAGTCGGCGACCAATCCCCGTTGGCTCCTTGTCCCACACTCCGGCTCATTTCGATCTGGATTATACTGGCCTTGCCAGGAGGCCTTCAAGCATGGACGATGAGCTGTTGCAACGTCAGCACCAGCCCCTGATGATCGTCATCTCCGGCCCCTCCGGGGCGGGCAAGGATAGCGTCCTGACACGCATGAAAGAGCGCAGTCTGCCGTTCCACTTCGTCGTCACCGCCACCTCACGATCCCCGCGCCCCGGAGAGATCCATGGCGTTCAATACCTCTTTGTCGGCCGGGCCGGCTTCGAGGCGATGATCGACCGGGGGGAGTTGCTCGAGCATGCCCTGGTCTACGAGGACCACAAGGGTATCCCCAAACAGCAGGTCCGCGAAGCCTTGGCCAGCGGCAAGGATGTCATCATGCGCATCGACGTCCAGGGGGCCGAGACTGTCCGCCGTCTGTGCCCGGAGGCACTGCTGATCTTCCTAACCACCCGTAATGAAGAGGAGCTGATCGCGCGACTGAAGGCGCGCAAGACCGAGACGCCAGAGGGCCTGCAGTTGCGCCTCGCTACGGCCCGCGAGGAGTACAAGCGTCTGGATCTCTTCGACTATGTCGTCGTGAACGGCGACGGTGAGCTCGACCAGACGGTCGACACGATCCGCGCCATCATCCAGGCGGAGCATCACCGCACCCACCCGCGGCGGGTGAGCTTGTGAATCTCGCCGGGCTCGTCGCCCCACCGCCGGCGCCCGAACGCTCGACCTCCCAGCCGCAAGGGGCAGGCGCCACACCCGCCTCCGGCGGAGGCGTGCCCTCCGCCAAGCGTCTGAAGCCGCTCCGTCGTCTGACGAGCTCTCCGGCCACACTCGGGCTCATCACCCTGACCGCCCTGGTGTTCCTGCTGCAATTGGTGACGACGCAGTTCTACGGGGTTGACCTGGTCATGGTGCTGGGCGCCAAGGTCAACGAAGCGATCGCCGTCGGTCAGGTTTGGCGGCTGATCACCCCCATCTTCATCCACGCCGGTGTGATCCACCTCCTCGTCAACATGTACTCGCTCTATGCCCTGGGGCCTGCGGTAGAGAGCTTCTTCGGATCCCGGCGCATGCTGGTCGTCTTCCTGCTCTCGGGAATTGCCGGCGTGGCTTTCAGCCTGGCATTCAGCCCTTACCCCTCGGTTGGGGCTTCGGGCGCGATCTTCGGCCTGCTCGGAGCTCTGGGGGCGTTTCTCTTCCTCCACCGTTCGACTTTGGGCCGATGGGGCTCTGTCCAGCTGCGGCAGATCATCTTCGTTGCCGTGCTCAACCTGGGTCTGGGCCTGACGCCCGGGATTGACAACTGGGGGCACCTGGGGGGCCTCCTGGCTGGAACCACGCTCGCCTGGTTCCTGGGCCCGAGGCTTGAGCCCGTCTGGGTCGACGCCTTCCGTTTCCAGCTGCGCGACCGGAGGCGGTGGCGCGACGTCTGGCCCGGGGCCATGGTGGCGGCCGGAGTCATCGCCCTCCTGGCATGGCTGGCGACAAGGAGCCCCTTCAACGGCGGATGAGGCGGTGACCCTCACCCTGACTTGCCCCCCTCCACGGAGCGGGCAGCGTAGCTCCGATTGACACCGGTCCCTCGCCGCCTTTACAGCCCCTCCACCTATCCTCCCTGGTCAAGAAGAGGAATCCTCGATGAGCCGGGACGACCACCCTCAGGTCTTTGACATCACCTTCATCGGCGCCGGGCCGACCGGTTTGTTCGGCGCTTTCTACGCCGGCATGCGCGAGCTCTCGGTCAAGCTGATCGACTCCCTTCCCCAACCAGGCGGGCAGCTCACCGTCCTCTACCCGACCAAGGTCATCTACGACACGCCAGGCATCCCTGCCATTGTGGCTAAGGATCTGGTAAGCGATCTGGTGAAGCAGGCCAGCCGCTGGAACCCGGTCCTGTTGCTGGATGAGACGGCCCAGCGCCTGGTTCGGGCGCCCATCCCCACCGGCCAGGCAGGCGAGGAGTGCTGGCTGATCGAGACCAACCGGGGCAGACACTGGTCTCGGGCCATGATCCTCACCGCCGGGATCGGAGCCTTCGAGCCCGTCCGCATGAACAACGAGAGCATTCTCCGCTTCGAGGGCAGGGGGGTCCAGTACATGGTCAAGGACCCTCATGACTTCGCGGGCCAGCGGGTCCTGATTGTGGGCGGGGGGGACAGCGCGGTGGACTGGGCTCTGGCGCTCGAACCGGAGGCGCGACAGACAACGCTGATCCATCGCCGTGAGGGCTTCCGGGCTCACGACGCTTCGGTCAGCGCCCTGATGTCCTCCAAAGTGAACGTGCGCGTCTTCCACGAGGTCCGTCGATTGGCAGGCGAGAGCCGCCTCGAACGGGCGATCCTCTTCGACAACCGCACGCAAGAGGAGACCGTACTCGACGTCGACAGCGTGATCATGGCCCTGGGCTTCAAAGCTGATCTGGGGCCGATCCGAGAATGGGGGGTCGAGACGGTTGGCCAGCGCTATCTCAAGGTCAACCAGCGGATGGAAACCAACCTGCCCTTGGTGTATGCTGCCGGGGACCTGGCCCTCCAGGAGGGTCTCGAGCCGCTCAATCTGATCGTCATGGGCTACGGGCAGGTGACGATAGCCGTGAACTACGCCTACACCGCGCTCAAACCAGGTGGCAAGGTCTTCCCGGGCCATTCCAGTGTGAAGATGGAGGAAACCGGACGATAGACGACGGACCACGGTCCGTCGTCCGCTGCAGTTCGTCGGCTCGAGAACCAGGGATCACGCCCCCGGGTCTTCTTTCGAAGGCGGGGGCGTGGTCTTCCGGGGCCAATACAGGACGATTCCCACGAGGCTCGTGAGCCCGCCCATCGCCAATCCCATCACCTGGATGGGGCCGAAGTAGATCCAAGGAAGGTGGTGCGAGCCGATTCCGATGAAGTCCGCCAGTGAGGCGGCTGCCGCCACGACATAGCCGGTTGCGATCAGCCGCAGGCCGATGTCGGCCCGCAGCGAGTTCGGGCGGCTGTTGCGCATCACCCGGACCGCAGCATACGCCCCCACGAGCAGGATCCCCAAACCCGTCAGCCACACCCCCACCTGGACGAAACCGATCACCGGACTTTGGTCCAGGCCGATCAGGTCAGGGTTAACGCCTATGGCGAAGATGCCCAGGCCGATCAGGATCACGATCATCCAGCCGCGGACCCATCTGACCTGGCGAGGCGTTAGCGGACTCGTAGGCATTCTTCAGGTCTCCGGCAGGGCCCGGCGTAACAGCCGAAGCCAATTGCCGCTCAAGACGGCATCAACCTCTGCCCGGCTGAAGCCGTGCGTCTCCAGCCTGTCGCCAATAAACCGCAGGTCGGCCACGCTGTCAAGCCCCTCAGGTACGGCATCCAAACCGAACCCGCCATCAAAGTCGCTGCCGATTCCCACGTGCGCCGCGTCGCCCACCAACTGGCAAACGTGGTCGATGTGGGCGACGACATGATCCAGGGTGATGCCGGTGCGGCCATCGGGGCGCTCCCAGCCGGCCCGCAGGAAGCGATTGTAGGGGACGATGCCGACCACGCCCTCATGCTCGGCCAGCCGCCGGATGGCCAGGTCGCTCAGTTGGCGTTCCGGGTAAGGGTAGCCGGCAAGCAGCGCCAGGGAGTTGGCATGCGAGGCGATGATAGGCCCCGGATAGCGGTCAAAGGCCTCCAACATGCCAGGCTCGGCCATGTGGCTGAGGTCGAGGATCACTCCCAGGCCGGCCATGATTTCCAGGAGGGCATGCCCATCCGCGGTCAGCGGCCCGGGTTCGCGAGTCCCGCCGGCGTAGCGCGTCCCCATCCAGGCGGGCCCCAGGATGCGCATGCCGCCCTCGTACCACTCCGGTAGTTCCTCCGGAGCCCGGACGGCGTCGGCTCCCTCCATCAGCAGCACCAACCCGACCCGCCGGCCGGCGAGATCATCCCCCTCCCAGCCGGCCAGGGTAGCCTCCAGGTCGCCCCGGCTCAGGACGAGCCGGAACTTGTCCGGGTGGTCATCCACCAGGCGGTGATAGAACTCAAGCTGGTTCCAGTACAGGCGGTGGGCCTGCTCGCCATCGGCGTAGCACTGGCTGTCCCAGGCGCCGGTCTGGCGACGGATCGGAGCAGCCTGCAGGGTGGCAAACACCACGGCAACCCGGCCCAGCAGCCATTCGGCCCATCCCAGGAGCGTCTCCCCGTTGTGGGTCGGGATCTCTGTCCCCGCCTCGCGCAGCCGGGTAGCCGCGACGGGCAAGGTGTAATCGCGGCCGAACGTCAGCGTGTTCCAGGCGATGTCCTCGTGCGAGTCAACGATGAGCGTCATAGGTCCCGCAGATCCGAGGCGAGTTTTCGCCAGAAGTCATCTCGCGCGCCAGGGGCAAAGGGCATGTAGAGGCTCAAGCGGTCGGCGAGGCCGGCGTAGCGCTCCTGGAGAGCGGAGGCCAGCTCCTGCGCCGGCGCGATGACAGCGAAGGTCCTGAGCATCTCGTCGCCGATGAGTGCGGGCATGTCCCCCCACTGGCCAGCTCGGGCGAGGGTCCGCAGCCGATCGGCGACCTCGCCCCAGCCATGGTGGGCCATCACCGTCCGGTAGGAGGGAGTCGAGGCGTAGAAGGCGATCTGGGCGCGGACGAAGTCGGCCTCGTCCAGGCTGTCGGCGACCATCACGGTCACGGCCAGGTGGACGGCCTCGGGTGGGTGCCCGCTGCGCGCCGCGCCTGCCATCAGCGCGGGACGCACAACCTCCCGCAGGTACTGCGCCGAGTGGTAGGGATGCGCCAGCAATCCGTCGGCCGCCTCGCCAGCCAGCCGGCACAAGGCCTTATTGACGCCGGCGATGTAGATGGGGATGTCGGGGTATTCGATCGGGCCCGGATCGAAGAAAGGCGTCATCAGGTTGAGCTTGTAGTATTCCCCTTGAAAACTCAGCGGCTCGCTTCGCTGCCAGGCTGCCCAGACAGCCCGGATGGCGCCGATGAGGTCGCGCAGCTTGCCCGCCGGCGAATCGGGCCAGGGCATCCCATGGCGGCGCACGATATGCGCCCGCACTTGTGTTCCCAACCCGAGGAGGAAGCGGCCTTTCGAAGCCTCGGCCAGGTCCCAGGCTGTGTGAGCCAGCGTCGTGGGGCTGCGGGTGAATCCTAGGGCGACGGCCGTCCCGAATCGCAACCGGTGGCTGTGCTCCGCCACAAGACTCAGCGGCAGGAAGGGATCGTGCTGTGTCTCGGTCGACCAGATGGCATCAAAGCCAACCTCCTCGGCTGCCCGGACCAGGTCGGGGATCTGACGCAATGAGGTTGGGGGAAGGCTGGCGTCGAAGTGCATGGACCTCTTTGGGTGTCGCTGGGAGGCGGACTGCTCGCCCATGATACACCCGTTTGGCAGGACACCAGAAACCGGGTGTCTTGGCGTCGGGGACAGCGGCCTTTGACAGACGGGGCAACTTCCGCAACAGTACCCCGGCCGGCGGCACTATCCCGCCAGGGGAGGCATGCTCACCCGCCGACTTCCGAAGTCCTTCGGACTTCGGAAGTCGGCAAGTCGGCGCGCTCCGCCCGGCCAAGGCGTCAGATCAGGCCTTATCCGAACCGATCCCCTCAAACCCCTCAACCGTCCGGCGCCATTTCTCGGGGATGGGAATCGACTCCCCTTTGGGGTAGTCGTAGGCAACCTGGATCGTCCGGCCGGTCGCCATCTCCTGGCCACTCTTCGCATCCTGGAGGCTGTAGTTCAGCTCCAGGCTTCGATTCCCCAGCCGGACCGTTTTGACG
The DNA here is from genome assembly GCA_964513155.1 of uncultured Anaerolineaceae bacterium. GTDB lineage: Bacteria > Chloroflexota > Anaerolineae > Anaerolineales > E44-bin32 > DATEAV01. The sequence continues at coordinate 9,419 of CAZEMA010000047.1, read as the reverse complement.
CCCACGCGGATTGTCTGTCCAAAGTGGATAGGTGCCTTGTAGGTGCAGGTCGCCTCCGCCAGGATGATGCCGATCGCGTTGAAGTCCGAACCTTCCCAGAGTCCGAGGTGCTGGATGTACAACACCCGTGCTTGCTCCATGTAGGTGAAGTAGACAGCGTTGTTGGCGTGTCCTTGGGCATCGATGTCACCGTAGCGGACTTCAATGGGGTGGAAGAACCGAAAGTCAGCCATAGCGACTCCGGGGAGATTACGAGAGATGAATTGTGCCGGTCGGTACGCGACCGGGAGGATACCACAGGTGGGCGGACCGGTCGCATGTGCGTGTGGCTTCAGGACATATGAGACAGGCCGAGGATGCAGGTGTCCTCAATCCCCTTGGACGATACTCGCCCCTTGCTCCCCCGCCGTCCGCGGCGGGGCTCTGTGCTCGCAGGCCATCCACGGGCCGCCGATGACGGCGGCCCGCACAGGAAGATCGCCCCCCGCACTCCACACGGGGGAGACGGCCATTGCTGAGCCTCCCATCCATCCGAGATGGAATCCTTGCCACCCCCACCTGCGCGCCGGTACAATGCCGCCATGCGTCATCCCCTCAGCAAGGCCCTGCTTGTCTGGTATGGGGCCAACGCCCGGGATCTTCCCTGGCGGCGGACTCACGACCCCTACGCTATCTGGGTCTCAGAGATCATGTTGCAGCAGACGCGCGTCGAAGCGGTCCTCCCCTACTACGAACGCTGGATGGCCCGCTTTCCCAACGTGCAGTCGCTGGCCGCCGCCTCCCAAGAGGAGGTTCTCGCCCTATGGGAGGGCCTGGGCTACTACAGCCGGGCGCGCCACCTGCATCGGGCGGCCCAGATTCTGGTCACTGAGCGTGGCGGCCGGCTGCCCGAGACGGCAGCTGAGCTCGAGCGCCTCCCCGGAATCGGCCGATACACGGCGGCGGCGATCGCCACATTCGCTTTCGGCGCGGACGCCATTGCCCTGGATGGCAACCTGCGGCGAATCCTCTCGCGCCTCTTCGACCTTCCCCTCGACCCCCGCACCCCGGAGGGGGAACGGCGGCTGCTCGCCCAGGCGGCCGGTCTCCTCCCCCGCGGTCGCGCCTCCGAATTCAATCAGGCCTTGATGGACCTGGGGACGACCATCTGCGCGCCCCGTTCGCCGGATTGCCTCCGCTGCCCCCTGGCCCAGGCCTGTCTGGCGCGGGCTCGCCGTACCCAGGCCAAGCGGCCCGTGCGTGCGCGCCGGCGCCCAATCCCTCACCGTACGGTCGCGGCAGCTGTGTTGAGGCGGAATGGAGATGTCCTGGTCGGCCGCCGGCCGGAGGGCAGCCTCCTGGGCGGTCTATGGGAGTTCCCAGGAGGGAAGCAGGAGTCCGATGAGACCCTTAAGGCCTGTCTCCGGCGGGAGCTACGCGAGGAACTGGGGGTCAAGGTCGTGGTGGGAGAGGAAATCGGAGCCTTCGAGAACACGTATACGCACTTTCGCGTCACCGTGCATGCATTTGAGTGCCGCCTGGTAGGCGGCGAGCCGAGGGCCCTGGACCACAGCGAGATCCGTTGGACGCCGATCGCTCGGCTGGGGCGGCTGCCGATGGGCAAGATCGACCGAGCAATCGCTCGCCGGATCGCCTCGGGGCAGGGAGGGGAGTCAGCATAGGGACCCCAGGCCGCTGCACGCCCACAGGACAGGCGGCACGGGCCAAGCGCACAGTCCGGTGTCTCGTCTACAACTATCCCGTAAGGTCCTGACGATCGAAGAGGGTGCCGGCCAGAGCCAGCAGAGCGGCGCCGACAATGAGCAGGTGCGACACGGCCGAAGCCACGGCCACCGACTCGAGGCCCAGGGCCGCGGCGAAGTCCCCTCCCAGGATCGAGAACAGGTTGGTTTCGGGAAACCACTCAGCAAGCGGATAGCGCGTCCGTAGTGTCGCGAGGACGAATCCCGTTAGGAAGAGCATCAGCCCGACCAGCATCCCGGCGGCGCTGGACCGGCCAATAACCACGCCCAACGCAGCCGCGGCCAGGTAGACAAGACTACTGAGGGGAACAAGGGTTGCCGTCTTGACGAAGAGCGATCCAACCTCCACCACGGAGGTCCTCCACCCGGCCGCCACGGCACAGGTCAGGCCGACTGTGACTGAGATCAGCCCCGCTGCGGTCATGACGGCGAGAATGTTAACAACCTTTGCAGCCAGGAAGCTCCAGCGAGGCACACCCCGCAGGAGCAGGCCACGGGCCGTGGCCAGGTCGTACTCCTGACCAAAGACCCCTGCCGCCAAGATCGCCGAGCCGATGCCACCGAGGATAACGGCCACCCCGACAACCAAGAGACCTGGATTGGTGACCGAGTCGATGTCGCTTGTGACCACTCTCAGAAACCCGATGACCGCCGCCGGCCCGAGGCCAAGGGAGATCAGCACCGCTCGCACGATGACCATGCCCCGCAGTTTGAGGAATTCCTGGGATACGAGGCGTTGGAGGGCTCTCATGCGGTGATGTCCCTCCGATGGAGGGTTCGGACCGCCAGCCCGAACCAGAGGGCCATCCAGGCCGTCAGGACCAGGGCTGCCAGCCATGGATTAGCATGAAGCGGCGAGGGTAGCTCGCCGAAGGTGGGATAGGGTTTCCCCCATGTCCTCCAGACGCTGGCGTTCCACTCCATGGATGCGACGTGCAGCGGAGCCCACAGCCGAAAGATCCTCGCCCCGAGACCTTCCATCCCCATCCCAAACGCTACCAGGAACATGCCTCCTACGCCGGAGAAGATCTCGACAAAGCGTGCGGCCATTCCCAGCGCCAGCGCTGGCCCCGCACCGCGGGCCAGGATCCCGGCGGCCAAGGCGAAGGCCAGGTAGGGTAGGGTCGACGACCAGGAACGGAGGAATCTTGCCCCATGCAGCAGGAGGCGATCTCCGTCGATGCTGGACAGGTCAATGGTTCCCATCACCAGACGGTGTGTCCACAGTCCCAGCACTCCTCCCTCGAGTGCCAGCACAAGCCAAGCGAACCCGGTCACCAGGAACAGAGCCGCTAGCTTCGCCAGAAGCCAGGTCGTCCGCGAAGGGCCTCGGACCATGAGGGTGCGAATCGTTCCCCGGTCATACTCCTCACCGGATTGGATGGCGCCTAGGATCAGAGCCGCGAGCAGACCCCAGCCCACCTGAAAGTCCGCGATGACCCACACCTCGTCGAGGAATCCAGGGAACGTCATCCGGCGGACGAGCTCAGCCTCCCCTGCTTGCGCGCTATCCGGCATGATCCACTGGCCGAACCGGCCGAAGCCGCTCTCCTGAGCCTGCTGGTAGTCGAGGCGGTCCGTGTTCAGGTTGCGAGCGTGGAAGACGAAGGCGGCCATCAACGCCAGGAGGAGAAGCCATCCCAGCTTGCGGCGCCTGACCTTGAGCAGCTCGGCCCGCAGCAAGCCAATCCACTCACGCATGGTCGTTCTTGCCGGTCAGCTCGAGGAATAAGTCCTCAAGAGTGCTCGAGACCCGCGTCAGCTGCGAGGGATAGATCCCGGCGCCACCCAGGACCTCGGCCACCTGGCGGGAGCGCTCCGGATCCGCTGCCACCCTCAACCGGTTGCCCTCCCGGACGACGCCCTTGATCCAGGGCTGGGATCGCAACAGAGTCTCGGCGCGCTCTACCTCGTCCTCGCCCAACTCGACCTCGATGGACTCTCTGCGTCGGAGGAGCTCGTCGACCCGCCCCTGGGCGATCACCCGCCCGTGATCGATGATCATCACCCGATCACAGACCTGCTGGACCTCGTGGAGCAGGTGGCTGGACAGGAAGACGGTCTTGCCCTGCTCATCGACCATGCGGCGGAGCAGGCTGCGCGTCTCTTGGATCCCGGCTGGATCGAGGCCGTTGGTCGGCTCGTCCAGGATGAGGAGTTCCGGGTCATTCAGGAGGGCCGCGGCCAGGGCCAGCCGCTGCTTCATTCCCATCGAGTAGACCTTGAACTTGTCCCGGCCCCGCAACCCCAACCCCACATGTTCCAGCACCGGATCAATGCGGGCTTCGGCCTCCCCGCCCAAGACTCGAGCCACCACCCGCAGGTTGTCACAACCCGAGAGATAGGGATAGAAGGCCGGGGACTCAATCGTCGCACCCGTGCGGCGGAGCGCATGGCCCAGGCCCCTTCGCAGGTCTTGGCCCAGCAATTCGGCCGAGCCGGCCGTCGGCCGGACCAGGCCCAGCAGCATGGCGATCGTCGTCGTCTTCCCGGCCCCGTTCGGGCCCAGGAAGCCAAAGACCTCCCCTTGAGGGACCTCCATGGTCAGCCCGTCGACCGCCAGCGTGCTGCCGAAGCGCTTGGTCAGGTCCCGCGTGCGGATTACCGGCTCGCTTGGCATATCGCGCTCCATCGAGAGCAGACGATGGACAATGGACCACGGACCACAGACCATCGTCTATGGTCTGTCGTCTATCGTCTGCTCTCCGTACAGCTTCCGATGAACGAGGCTCAACGCCCGCACCTGCTGCTCGGCGTGGTAGGAGGAACGCACCAGCGGTCCGCTCTCCACCCAGCGGAAGCCGATCTCGAGCCCGTACTGCTGGAGACCGGCGAACTCCTCAGGCGTGTAGTAGCGCTCGATCGGCAGATGCTTCTTCGACGGTTGCAGGTACTGGCCAACGGTGAGGATATCCACGCCCCATTGGCGCAGGTCGCGCATGACCGCCTCGACCTCGTCGAGGGTCTCGCCCAGCCCGAGCATGATGCCGGACTTGGTCAGGACCTCCGGGTCGAGCTTCTTGGCATAGGTCAGCGTGCTGGCGGCCCATTCGTAGCGGTCTTGCGGCTGAACCTTCTTGAACAGCCGGGGTACGGTCTCCACGTTGTGGTTGAGGATCTCGGGACGGGCGTCCATGACGATCTTGAGCGCCTGGGAGGAGCCCTTGAAGTCGGGGACGAGGACTTCAATGGAGCAGCCGGGATGCAGCTCCCGGATCCGGCGGATAACCATGGCAAAGATGGGCGCCCCGCCATCGGGGCGCTCGTCGCGGTTGACGCTGGTGATCACCGCGTGGCGCAGATTCATCGCCCGCACTGCACGGGCTACCCGTTCCGGTTCGAGCCAATCCAGAGGGGCAGGGCGGCCGGTCTTGACATCGCAGAAGCGGCAGGCCCGGGTGCAAGTGTCGCCCAACATGAGGAACGTGGCTGTGCCCGAACCCCAGCACTCGCCCATGTTCGGGCACATGGCCTCCTCGCACACCGTGTGCAGGGCTTTGGTGCGCATCAGCCCGCGCAGCCACTCGTAGCGCTCGCCCGACGGCGCGTGAACCTTGATCCATTCGGGCCGCCGCAGAGGCCGGGCCGCCTGTCCGGGGCCTGGCTCTTCAGCTGCCGCGCGATCTCTCGTCGTCATCCCCATTGTCCTCGGCGACCATTCTACCTCGCTTGGAGCCCCAAGCGATCCGCCTGGAGAAGATCAGGAACCTCACCATGACGGAAGGGAGGGGCACACGCAACGGCGCTCTGGCGCGGGCCCAACGCCCGCGCGGCACCCGTTTTCTGGTAGAGTCATCTCGGAAGCTGAAGTTCCCCAAGGAGCAGGCCATGGCCGAGCCGAAGCTGGTCGTCTATCCCTACATCCCGAACTCCGTGCCCGCAGTGAAGTCGGAGATGCTCCGCGAGGTCGGGGCCCAGAGCATTGACGAGTTCTACCAGGATGTCCCCGATGAGCTCAGGCTGAAGCGCCGGCTGGATCTGCCCGCCCCCCTCCTCTCCGAGTGCGCGCTGAGAAGGCATGTGGAGGAGCTCCTCGCCAAGAATACGACCTGCAAGGAGTTTCTCAGTTTCCTGGGAGCAGGTTGCTGGCAGCACGACGTACCCGCGGTCTGTGACGAGGTCAACGGCCGCTCCGAGTTCCTGACGGCCTACGCCGGGGAGCCCTATGAGGATCACGGAAGGTTCCAGGCCCTCTTCGAGTACGCCAGCATGATGGGCGAGCTGCTGGAGATGGATGTGGTCAGCGTCCCGACGTATGACGGATTCCAGGCGACAGCGACGGCAATTCGCATGGCCTCGAGGATTACGGGGCGCGGTGAAGCCCTTGTTGCCGCGACCATCAGCGCCGACCGGCTCTCCAAGCTCCGCGACTACTGCAAGCCGGACATCGAGATCCGGCTGCTCGGGTACGATCACGGGACCGGGCAGATGGACATGCACTCGCTGGAAGCCTCGCTCTCGGCCAAGACCGCGGCTGTCTACTTCGAGAATCCCTCCTATCTCGGATTCATCGAAGGCGGGGGAGAGGCGATCTCCCGGTTGGCGCATCAACACGGGGCCGAGTGCATCGTAGGTGCGGACCCGATCTCGCTGGGCGTCCTGGCTCCGCCGATCACCTACGGCGCCGACATCGTCTGCGGCGACATCCAGCCTCTGGGCATGCACCTGCAGTACGGCGGGGGTCATGCCGGCTTCATTGCCACGCGCGACGAGCCGAAGTACGTGATGCAGTATCCCTCCAGGCTGTTTGGGATTGCCCCAACCGCGGTCGAGGGAGAGTACGGTGTCGGGGACGTTGCCTACGAGCGGACGTCGTTTGCCGTCCGGGAGAAAGGCAACGAGTGGGTCGGGACGGCCGCGGCCCTCTGGGGCATCACTGCCGGCGTCTACATGGCGCTGATGGGGCCCCAGGGCTTCGTCGAAGTCGGTGAAGGGATCATGCAACGCTCGCGCTACGCCGCGCTGGAGATCGGGAAGATCCGAGGTGTCCGCTCCCCGGTCTTCCAGGCCGCTCATTTCAAGGAGTTCGTTGTCAACTTCGACCGCACCGGCAAGACGGTTGCTGAGATCAACGAGGCCCTGAGGGAGCGGAAGATCTTCGGCGGCAAGGATCTGACCGAGGAGTTTCCAGAGCTAGGCAGGAGCGCCCTCTACTGCGTCACCGAGGTCCACACCCAGGAGGACATCGACCGCCTGGTGAGGGCTCTCAAGGATGTGCTTCAATGAGCCAGAACATCACCCAGGCACGCTACACCGAGGGAAAGCCGAATCTCCGCCGGTTCCATCAAGCCCGATGGGACGAGCCCATCCTCTTCGAGCTAGGCCGGGAGGGTCAGCGGGGGATTCTGCTGCCCGAGGTGGAGGCAGGGATCGCGGATTGCGCAGGGGACGTGCTCGCAACCATTCCGCAAGGTGTGCGCCGCCTGCGACCGCCCCGGCTGCCGGAGCTCTCCCAACCTCAGGTGCTCAGGCACTACCTCCGCCTCTCTCAGGAGACCCTGGGAGCTGACATCAACATCGATGTCGGTCAGGGGACGTGCACGATGAAGTTCAATCCCAAGGTCAATGACCAGCTGGCCAGAAGTCCGGAGATGGCTGAGCTCCATCCCTTGCAGGACGAGCAGACCGTCCAGGGCATCCTCGAGATCCTGTACCGGTTCGAGCAGATTCTCAAGGAAATCTCGGGCATGGACCAGTTCACGTTCCAGCCCGGCGCCGGATCGCAGGCCATCTACGCCAATGCCGCCATCATCCGCGCCTACCACGCCTGGCGCGGCGAAGCCGATCGGAGAGACGAGATCATCACCACCATCTTCTCGCACCCCTCCGACGCGGCCTGCCCCAAGACGGCCGGCTACAAGATCATCACCCTCTACCCGGACGACGATGGCTATCCAGACCTCGAGGCCCTCAAGGTAGCTGTCTCGGATCGCACCGCCGGATTGATGATCACCAACCCCGAGGACACCGGCATCTTCAATCCCCGAATCGCCGAGTTCGTCAGGATCGTCCACCAGGCGGGCGGGCTCTGCTCCTACGACCAGGCCAATGCCAACGGCATCCTGGGCATCACCCGGGCAGCGGACGCCGGGTTTGACCTCTGCCACTTCAACCTGCACAAGACCTTCTCCACCCCGCACGGGTGCGGAGGACCAGCCGTCGGTGCCACCGGCGTCACCCGCGAGCTGGCCCGTTTCCTGCCCGTTCCCGTCCTTGAGTTCGACGGCCGGCAATACCGGTGGAACTACGATCGGCCCGAGAGCATCGGGAAGATCCGCCAGTTCCACGGCGTCGCCCCGGCCGTCTTGAAGGCCTATGCCTGGGTGATGAGCCTGGGGGCCGAGGGGCTGCGCCAGGTCGCCGAGATCGCGGTTCTCAACAACAACTACCTGCTCAAGAAGATTCTGGAGATTCACGGGGTCAGCGCACCCTACGCCAGGGGACGGCGCCGCATTGAGCAGGTGCGGTACAGTTGGGAGGAGTTGGCCGACGAGACCGGTGTGACCACGGACGACATTGGGGCCAGGGCGGCGGACTATGGGGTTCACTACTGGACCAGCCACCATCCTTTCGTCGTCCCCGAGCCGATGACCCTCGAGCCAACCGAGTCGTACTCCAAGACGGAACTCGATGAGTATGCCGCCATCCTGCGCCATGTCTCGGAGGAGGCCTGCTCGAACCCCGAGATCGTGAAGACAGCCCCTCACAACAGCCCCATCCACAGGATCGATCCCCGCGTTCTGGATGACCCTCAGCAATGGGCGGTCACCTGGCGGGCATACCAGCGCAAGGTGCAGCGAGCAGCCTACTAGGAGCGTGATGAAGAAGCCTTGGTTCTTGAGAGGAATCCGAATATGTGGTGGTTGGGGCAAAGCCCCAACCACCACATATTCGGGTCTCTTCTCCGCGCAAGGGTTCTTCATCACCCTGCCAAGGAGCGTTCCATGCGTGGCCTGAAGGACAAGCGGGTTCTCATCACGGGCGGGGCGGGGGGCATCGGAACGGCGACGGCCATGCGCTTCCTGGACGAAGGGTCGCGGGTCGTCGTCCTGGATCGAGACGAGGCTGCCTGTCAACGGATCCGACGCGACCTGCCGGCGCTACAGGGCATTGTCAAGGCGGACGTCTCAGATGCCAGGGCCGTCGAGCGCGCGCTAGAGGAGATGGACGGTCTCCTTGGCGGGTTGGATGTGCTGATCAACAACGCCGGCATCAGCATCCGCAAGCCGTTCCTCGACATCGCCCCCGACCAGTGGCGCGCCGTCATCGACGTCAATCTCAATGGTATGTTCTTCGTGGCACAGCAGGCCGCCCGTCGCATGCTGGCCGGCGGCGGTGGCGTGATCCTAAACATGGGGTCAACCAACGGCATGATGGGCTATCCCTACTATGCCGACTACAACGCCTCCAAGGCAGGCGTGATCGAGTTGACGCGCTCCATGGCCCTGGAGTTGGCTCCCACCATCCGCGTCAACGCCATCTGCCCCGGTTTCATCCTCACCCCAATGCAGGAGGCTGAGTACACCTCCGAGATGCAACAAGGGTTCGCGAGCAGGATCCCGCTCGGCCGGCTGGGCAGGCCGGAGGAAGTCGCCGCGCTGTTTGCCTTCCTGGCCTCGGACGAGTCGGCATTCATCACCGGCCAGTGCATCGTGATCGACGGGGGCGAGATCGCCG
>CAZEMA010000046.1:15345-18328 GCA_964513155.1 uncultured Anaerolineaceae bacterium | reverse complement strand
GAGGCCGTTGGGCGGCTCGTGAGTGTTGTCGGGCCCGAAGTCCGTGTCGGTAGATGCTGCTGATGGAAAGGAGCAGGCATGAGCAAGTACCTGGTTCCTCTCTTGCTTGCCGCCCTGCTGGTGTCCAATTGCGCCAGCCCGCAATTCACCGCCACACCCTTGTCACCGCCGTCGACACCCAGGCCCGTGCAGGTCATCAGAGATGTGCCCTATGTCGTGGCCGGTGACGCTTCCCAGGAGTTGGATGTCTACCTGCCTGGGATGGCCAACCCGCCGTTTCCCACCATTCTCGTTATCCATGGCTCTGGAGCAGACAAGGCAGACTGGTCGGAGATTGCCAACGGATTCGCGACCGACGGCTATGCAGTCGTCTCGATCAACTACCGGGAAATGCCGCAACACGCCTTCCCAGGTCCCGCCGAGGATGCCTTCTGCGCCCTGGCATGGATCCACTCCAGCTCCGACGCCTACGGCTTCGACGCAGGTCGGGTTGTGGTGATGGGCTATTCCGCTGGCGCCACGCTTGCTGCCTTGATAGGCACCGTCAACGACACCGCCTTCTTCATGCGTCATTGTCCCCACCCCATCAGCGAGACAGGCCGGCCGAATGGCGTCGTCTCTGTGGCTGGTCTTTTCGATACCGTGCTCGCAGCCGACACCTCCACCGTCTGGCACAGCTCCCTTGTCGCCTACTTGGGGTCAGAACCCGAGGATGCTCCCGACCTTTGGGCGCAGTCCTCGGCCGTCCATTGGGTGGACGGAGCTGAGCCGCCATTCCTGCTTGTCCATGGCCTGGAAGACCGGAACACGGATCCCCAACAGGCAAGGACCTTCGCCACGGCTCTCCGAGAAGCGGGTGGCGACGTTCAACTTGTGCTTGTTCCCGCTGCTGACCACGAGACCACCCTCCACAGCGAAGAGGGATGGCAAGCCATAGAGGCGTTCATTGCCCGGATCCTAGGGGGAGGATGACGATCCCGACAGAGAGCGCCTCTATCTGCGTTGCCTCTCCGCGGGCTCGATCCATCGCCAGCCCGGACGCCGCGCAGCAACTCGCTGACTGCGAAGCCTCGCGGAGCATCGCGAAGTATCGCGAAGCATCCCATTGGGAAGTCCTGGACGGACCGTCCGCCTTCGGCAGGCTGACCGGGCCGGCCGAGTGGGACGATCCACTGGCTGGCGTCCCCCGCTGCGCATGGCCACTTCTATTCATCATTGGGGCCCCCGACGCAACCCCGCCATAGCCGGCTTCCGCCCGCGAGGCAGTCCGACAGGGCCGATGGCAAGGGCCACCCCGGGCCGGTTCAGGCTGACGGCGATCCGGCGCAGGACACGCGGCCCGCGAAGTGCGGCTATTGTGCCCTCCGCGATCAGAACGCGAAGACACTCGATCGCAGTGCGGGAGTGCTGGCGGAGATCGGGGACGTGTGTCGTGAGGATCGGAATGCCCAAGCTTCACGGCCGGGCAAAGACGGCCGTGAAGTAGCCGCCGTAGCTGCTGTCGGGCTTGTACATGTAGCCGAGGCCGATATCAGTGTAGTTGGGGCTGAGCAGGTTGGCGCGGTGCGCTGCGCTGTTCATCCACCAGTCAAAGACCTGCTGCGGCGCGCTGGAGGAGATGTTGCCCGTGGCGTAGATGTTCTCCCCCGCCCAGGTCCAGCTGTAGCCCTGCCTCGCAATCCGATCTCGCACGGTGGACCCGTCGGAACCGGTGTGGGAAAGGAAGTCGTTGCAGGCCATGTCCGTGCTGTGCGCCCGCGCCGCGGCCTGGAGCTGACTCTGCAGATTGTACGGTTGGAGGCCCTGGCTTTGGCGCTCCTGGTTGATCAGAGCCAGGAGGGCGCTCTCAAAGCTCGTATTTCCGGTCGGGCTGCAGGCGGGCACGGTTGTGGAGGTCGGGGCTGAAGGCGTGTCTGTGGGCATGACTGTGCCGATCGGTGTGGGGGACGTGCCGGTGGGCGAGGGAATCGCGGTCGCAGTCGGGGCACCCTCCTCGGTTGGGGTGCCCGTCCAGGTCGGCCACGGCGTCTCCGTGGGCGGCGCTACCGTCGGCGTTCGGGTACGGGTGCTGGTGGGGGTCCGGGTACGGGTACGGGTGCGGGTGGGGGTGGGGGCCAGCGTGCGAGTTGATGTGCCGGACGGAGTGATGGACGCCGTCGGAGTGTGAGTGAGCGTGGCGGTCGGCGTGTTGGTCGGAGTCGAGGAGGGGGTGTCGGTCGCTGTTGCGCTGGGGGTGGCCGTGGCGGTCATGGTCGAAGTTGTGGTGGGGGTTCCGGTGTCCGACGGCAAGGGTGAAGCCAGGGTGGCCGAGGGCGCGGACATGCTCGCCGCGTAGGCGTCCATTGCAGAGGACGCGGTTTGGAGGGCGAAAGCGGCCTCGGTCGGCTGCGGCAGCAGGCCCAGGTCCACGCCCAGTTGCTCCAGCGAGCGCAGGTCCACCAGCGGGAGCCCCGGCACCATGGCCAAGGCGGCCTCGCTGATCACCACCAGAGTACAGAACGTCAACCCGCAGACGACGGGCATGAGTCCCAGCGTGAGGAGGATGGTCCTTGCCGTGGCCTCATGGCCCGGCCGACGGGTCTTCGCTCGTCGGTGGGGTCGTGTCGCGGATGTCTGTCGGCTGGTGCGCATGCTCATCTCACCCCATTATCGGTGCCGCTTCCCGGAATCGGCCATAGCCGGCTGGTACCAGCGAGGAAGCGCGGTGAGAGGAAGATTCCTCCGCTTTTTCGCGGGGATCGGGAGATCTGTCAACGTGTTGCAGAGCGCGAGGGGTGGGTCACTCGTTCGCCCGCAGCCGATAGCCGACCCCGGGCTCAGTAATGATGTGTCGAGGGCGCGCGGGGTCCGGCTCGATCTTGTGCCGTAGGTTGCTGATGTTCACCCGCAGCATGTGGGTCTCTCGATCGTAGCCCGGCCCCCAGACCTCACGCAGCAGGTGCTGGTGTGTCAACACCTTCCCCGCGTGGGACACGAGCACTCG
>CAZEMA010000046.1:5256-15245 GCA_964513155.1 uncultured Anaerolineaceae bacterium | reverse complement strand
AGGATGATGATCGGGATCGGCGACCATTCCCGGATGCGTCGCGTGACCTCAATCCCGTCGAGGTCTGGCAGGCCAAGGTCGAGGATGACCAGGTCAGGCCGATGGGCCGTCACGCCCGCCAACGCCGACTGACCGCTCTCTGCTTCGTACACGACATAGCCCTGGGACGACAGGGAGACCCGCAGGAAGCGGCGGATGGCCGGCTCGTCGTCCACTACCAGGAGGCGAGGACCTGTCTCGCTCATTCGTGCTCACCTGCAGCGCCGTGCGGGGCAAGCTCTAGGGGCAGGGCGATCGTCACAACCGTGCCGCCCCCAGCGCGGTTGTGGGCGAGGATCGAACCGCCGTGGGCCTCGATGATCCCTTTGCAGATAGATAAACCGAGGCCGGTGCCGCTCACGCTCTCGGGTCGCTGCACGCGGTAGAACTTGTCGAAGACACGCTCGAGATCCTCGGGCGGGATGCCAACACCCTTGTCTCTGACCTCGATCTCCAACGACCGCGCAACCGCGCGTGACTGGATTTCAATCGGGGAACTGGGTCGCGAGTACTTCAGCGCGTTGTCCAGGAGGTTCACGAGCACCTGTGTGATCAATGCGAAGTCCATGGGCACGAGCGGCGTGCCGGCAGGCACATCGACATGAATCTCCCGCTCTTGCAGGCGGCCACCGAGCTGTTCCAGTGCAGCTCCGATGACGTCTTCAACATCGCAGGGCTCGAGGGAAATCCTCATCGCACCGGCTTCAATGCGGGTCATGTCGAGCAGATTCCCCACCAACCGGTTGAGCCGCTCGGCCTCCTCGTAGGCATTCTCCGCCAGGCTGCGGCGCGAGGCTGCATCTATCTTGACATCATCTGCCTGCAGGCTGCTCAGGGCACCCGTGATGGCAACCAGGGGCGTGCGCAGGTCGTGGGAGATCGAGTTGAGCAGCGCCGTCTGCAAGCGCTCTGTCGCTTGCAGAACCTCAGTGCGTCCGGCCTGCTCCACCAGCCTGACACGCTCGACAGCCAGCCCCGCCTGGCTTGCGAAGGCATCCAGCAACTGGAGCTGGTCCGGACTGAATCGGACGTCCGGATCGTTGGGTCGGACACCCAGCACACCGACGGTGCCGCGTGAGGTGGCAAGCGGCAAGTAATGAAGGGCCGCCGCTGGAAGCGTGTCCGTTCCTTGCCCGGCGGGCTGGCCGTGGCGGAATGCCCATGTTGCCACAGCCAGCTCATTCTCGTTCAACTCCAGGCCGGGTGTCACAGCGTGCGGCACAACGCTGCTGGACGAAGGGTCGGGAAGCAGGATGACCGCCTCCCGACTGAGCGTCTGGCTCACGTGGGTGATGACTGCCTCCAGGACGGTGTCCAGGTCGACAGCCACGGCCAGATCCCGGCTCAGGGCGTACAGCTCGGCGGTCTGCGATTCCCGGTGGACCGCGGCCTCCGCTTGCTCCCGCACGCGTGCTGCCAGGTTGCTGATCACGAGCCCGACGACGAGCAGGCCGGCGAAGGTGAGCAGGTACTCCGAATCCGAGACGGCCAGGGTCAGGCGGGGTGGAACGAAGAAGTAGTCGAATACCAGCACGCTGAGCATGGCCACCATCAGGGAGGGTCCGCGTCCGAGATAGACCGCAGCGATGACGACCGCAAGAAGGTAGATCATGACCAGGTTGGCGGGGGAGAACATGGGATGGACGAGGGCGCCGATTGCAGAGCCCGCCAGGACGATGAGCAGGGCTTGCAGGTAGCGCCGCCACCCGAGCCATGGCTGTTGCGTCTCCCCGCCCGGCGTCACACGCGAGTCCCCGGGCCCGCTGATGACGTAGACGTCGATGGGCCCGCTCCTGCGGATGATCTGGTCCACGGTTGAACCCCACAGCACCTCGTGCCAGCGCGGTCGGATCGGTCTCCCGGCGACGATGCAGGTGACGTTGTGTCGCCGGGAGTAGTCCATTACGGCTTCCGCGGTCGAGTGCCCCGGGAGCGTGATGGCCTTGCCGCCCAGTTCCTCCGCCAGGTGGAGGGTGTGGGCAACGCGCTCCTTCTCCGCCGGCGAGAGCCGGGCGTGCTCATGGGTCTCCACATACACGGCCACCCAATCGGCGTCGGTTTCTTTGGCCAGGCGCCGTGTAGACCTCACCAGTCGTTCAGAGAGCGTGCTGGGGCTGACACAGACCAGGAGTCGTTCCTTGGCTGGCCAAGGTCCGGGGATGGCGCGGGTCTGCATGTAAGCCCGCATCTGGACATCCACCCGCTCTGCGGCCCGTCGCATCGCCAGTTCCCGCAACGCGGTGAGGTTGCCGGCGCGGAAGAATCTGCGGATGGCGTGCGCCGCCTGGTCAGCAACGTAGACTTTGCCCTCGCGCAGACGTTGGATAAGCTCGTCCGGGGGCAGATCGACGAGCTCTAGCTCGGCGGGAGCGTCAATCACCCGGTCAGGAATGGTCTCGCTGACCGACACTCCCGTGATCTGGGCCACCACATCCTTAAGGCTTTCCAGGTGCTGGATGTTGAGCGTGGCGTAGACATCGATCCCGCGCTCCAGCAGCTCCTCGACGTCCTGGTATCGCTTGGGGTGCCGCGAACCGGGGGCATTGGTGTGGGCCAGCTCGTCTACCAGCGCCAGTTGTGGCTGACGCGCCAGCACCCCATCCAGATCCATTTCGCTGAGAACGATTCCCTTGTACTCGATCCGCTGGCGGGGAACGACCTCCACCCCCTTGAGCAGAGACTCGGTCTCGACCCGACCGTGAGTCTCCACGTAGGCCGCCACCAGGTCCACGCCTTCTTTCTTCCGCTGGTGGGCGGCTTCGAGCATGGAATAGGTCTTGCCCACGCCAGCGGCGTAGCCCAAAAAGACCTTGAGCCTGCCGCGCGTTCGACGTTTCTCCTCTGCCTGGACATGCGCAAGGAGCTCGTCCGGGTCAGGGCGGTGGTGATCCTCGACCATCTCCATCACCTTAGGAGCCGATGGCCGGAAGGTGAAGCAGTGGTTTCAACGCGCTGCCTCTTGCCCTTCAGCCGTCGCCTGCTCCCCTCGATCCAGCGCAAGGTTGAGCTCCAAGACGTTCACCCTGGGTTCGCCCAGCAATCCAAACTGGCGAGCCTCGGTGTAGCGCTCGACGAGACTGCGCACCTGATTCTCGCTTAAACCTCGGCTGCGCGCCACGCGAGGAATCTGATACAGGGCCGCCGCCAGGCTGATGTGAGGATCAAGCCCGCTGGCGGAGGCTGTCACGAGATCCACCGGGATGGCGGCCGTGTTCCCGGGGTCGGCCGCCCGGAGCGCGTCGATCCGTTCCTGCGCCAACTGGACCAGGTCAGGATTGCGTGGGCCGAGGTTCGATCCCTGGGAGGCGGCCGCATTGTATGGAAAGGGCGATGTCATCGAGAGGCGACCCCAGAAGTAGCCTGGATCGGAAAACGGCTGGCCGATGAGCTCCGAACCCAAGGCCTTCCCATCCCTAATGATAAGACTCCCGTTGGATTGACGGGGGAAGATGGCCTGCGCCAGCCCTGTCACCGCCAGGGGATAGAGCACGCCGGTGATGACCGTGAGCGTCACCAACAAGGCGACGGCCGATCTCAACTGCCCATTCCGCATGGTCGGCTAGCCCTTCATCACCGACGCCGGGACGTGGTTACCCGCCTCGGCCTCCGCCAGACATGCCCGCTCGAGGGCGATCGAGGCCTGCGCCGCAATGTCGCGCAGCAGGCGACTGTCTTCCGGTGGAAGCCAGCCGTCACCTCGCCAGAGGTGGATCTCGCCCACCAATCCGGGCGCCGCGATGATGGGAACTACTCGATCGGGCTTCCCGCTCGGCGCAGCGCCCGCTGGGGCCTTGACCACTGTCGCCGGACTCCGGCTGTCGGGCCAGGTGACCACTTCCACCAGAGCAGCGAGGAACATCTGCTGCAGCGATTTCGCCAGGGCATGGACCACAGCGTCCTGGCTGCGAAGGCCGGCAAGCGCCATGCCGAGTTCATACATGAGAGTGGCGTCGCGCTGGCTCGTCCTGGCCATGGACAGAGGAACGCGGACCTTCTCCACGACGTAGATTGCCGTGGCGAGGAAGATGGCGAGCACGAGCCAACCCTCAAGCCTGCCCACGGCAAAGGTGTAGAACGGGGGGATGAAGAAGAAGTCAAAGGCCAGCGCGGCCGTAAGCGCGCCGCACATGCCAGGAAGCCGTCCCCACCGCCCAGAGCTCCAGACAACCGGCAGAAGGTAGAGCATGGCGATGACCGCTTCACCCAGTGCATCGCGGCCGAGCATCACCATAGGCAGAGTGACCACAGCCGAGAGTAAGACGGACTTGGCGCACTGCGTGACCAGCTGCGTGAACTCCGACCTTCGATGGTTCTTCATACGTTACCTCCTTGCAGGGCCTCAATCTCCTCTCAGCCCGCCTACGCCAGGTGCAACGAGACCAGGAGCAAGTCGATCAGCTTGATGCCAAGGAACGGGGCCACCAGACCCCCCAGGCCGTACAGGAGCAGGTTGTCCCGCAAGAGCTGATCTGCAGCGCGGGCGCGATAGGGCACACCGCGAAGGGCAAGAGGGATCAGGGCAATGATGATAAGGGCGTTGAAGATGACTGCGGACAGGATCGCGCTTTGTGGGGTGGCGAGGCGCATGAAGTTCAGCGCAGCCAGTGCTGGGTAGGTGGAAGCGAACGCAGCGGGGATTATGGCGAAGTACTTCGACACATCATTGGCGATGCTGAACGTAGTCAGGGCACCTCGCGTCATCAGGAGCTGCTTCCCGGTCTCAACGATCTCAATAAGCTTGGTGGGATTGCTGTCCAAGTCGATCATGTTGGCCGCTTCGCGGGCGGTCTGCGTGCCGCTGTTCATCGCCACGGCCACATCGGCCTGGGCCAGTGCCGGCGCGTCGTTGGTCCCATCCCCCGTCATCGCCACGAGGCGCCCGCCGCTCTGGTAACGGCGGATGAGTTCAAGCTTCGCCTCGGGGGTGGCTTGTGCCAGGAAGTCGTCGACCCCGGCCTCAGCTGCGATTGCGGCCGCGGTGAGCACATTGTCGCCGGTGATCATCACCGTCTTGATTCCCATGCGCCGCAGATCCGCAAAGCGTTCGCGGATGCCACCCTTGACCAAATCCTTCAGATGGATCACACCGACGCCGACTCCGTTGCGTGCCACCGCCAGGGGTGTGCCACCCGTCCGGGCGATTCCCTCGACGAGGGCTTCCATTTCGGGTGTGACCGCCGAGCCCTTGCTTTGAAGAAGGGCTTCGATCGCATCCGGCGCGCCCTTCCGGACGCTCAGGGGGGATGAGCCATCGATGTCGACGCCGCTCAGGCGTGTCTGGGCAGAGAACGGCACAAAGCGAACGACCGGGCTCACTCCGGCGCCCGGGGTTCGCAGGCCATACCGCTCCTTTGCCAACACGACGATGCTGCGGCCCTCCGGAGTTTCGTCTGCCAGCGATGCAAGCTGAGCCGCCTCAGCGAGATCGCGCGCGGTTACACCGTCAACAGGCAGGAACTCGACCGCCTGCCGGTTGCCCAGGGTGATTGTGCCGGTCTTGTCCAGCAACAGCACATCCACGTCTCCAGCGGCTTCAACTGCCCGGCCCGACAACGCCACCACATTGCGCCGTATGAGCCGATCCATGCCGGCGATCCCGATGGCCGACAATAGTCCCCCAATCGTCGTGGGAATCAGGCAGACCAGGAGCGCCACCAGGACGGTGATGGCGATAGGCCTACCCGCTCCGGCCGCCTCAACGCTGAACAGGGAGAATGGCAGGAGGGTGGCACACACCAGGAGGAAGATGATGGTGAAGCCTGAGAGCAGAATGCTCAGTGCGATCTCGTTGGGAGTCTTCTGCCGTCTTGAGCCCTCCACCAGGCCGATGATCCGGTCGAGGAAGCCCTCACCAGGATCGGCCGTCACGCGGACGACGATCCAATCGGAGAGCACGCGCGTGCCGCCCGTCACTGCGCTGCGGTCCCCGCCTGATTCTCGGATAACCGGCGCGCTCTCACCGGTGACCGCGCTCTCATCCACGGAGGCGATGCCCTCGACGACCTCGCCGTCGGCCGGGATCGTGTCGCCCGCCAGAGCCAGCACGGAGTCACCCTTCCGCAGTGCGCTGGAGGCAACGATCTCAAAGGGCGCCTGGCGCGTGGGTTGGCGCAACTTCCTGGCCCTTGTCTCTCCTCGGGTCCTGCGCAGCGCCTCGGCCTGCGCCTTGCCACGGCCCTCTGCCAGAGCTTCCGAGAAGTTGGCGAACAGCACCGTGAACCAGAGCCACAGGGCCACCGCGCCGATGAAGCCTGCCGGCGCTTCACCTTGGCCGAGGAGGGCCTGGATCCAGAGCGCCGTCGTCAGCAGGCTGCCGATCTCGACGACAAACATGACCGGGTTGTGCACCGTGCGGCGCGGGTCGAGTTTGAGGAATGCCTCCATGGCCGCGCGCCCAAACAACCTGGTCTGTCTCCTCGGTCTGGCTTCCATTCTGGCATCCATGAGAGGCTACGCTCCGAGCATCAGGTGTTCTACGATGGGGCCCAGAGCCAGCGCAGGCAAGAAGCTCAACGCACCCACGATCACCACCACGGCGACCAGCCATAGGACAAACAATGGGGAGTGTGTGGCCATCGTGCCGGCGCTGGTGGGCACCTTCTTCTTCCGCGCCAGCGACCCCGCCAGGGCCAGCACAGGGATTGCCACCCAATACCGGCCGACGAGCATTGCCAGACCGAGCGCAGTGTTGTAGAAAGGACTATCGGCATTGAGGCCAGCGAAGGCGCTTCCATTGTTGTTGCCCGCCGAGGAGAAGGCATAGAGGACCTCGCTGAAACCATGTGGCCCCGGGTTGAAGACCCCAGTTTGCCCCGCGAGCGTGGCGAGGGCGATCGCGGTCCCGACCAGCACGAGGAGGACTGGAAGCAGGACGATAAGGGCTGCCATCTTCATTTCGAAGGCCCCGATCTTCTTTCCCAGGTACTCGGGCGTGCGGCCAACCATCAAGCCGGCAACAAAGACGGCAACGACGGCGAAGGCTAGCATCCCGTACAGTCCCGAGCCCACCCCGCCGTACACCACCTCGCCGAGCTGCATCAGCCACATCGCAGCCAGGCCTCCCAGCGGCATGTAGGCGTCGTGCATCGAGTTCACTGATCCGTTGGAGGCGGCGGTGGTCGCCGCGGCCCACAGCGCCGAGTTGACGATCCCGAACCGCGCTTCCTTGCCCTGCATGTTGCCCCCGGGCTGCAGCTCGCTCGCTGTCTGGTCAACCCCCAGCCGTGCCAACGCTGGATTGCCACGTTGCTCGGCCCATAGCCCCAGGCCGGCCATCACAACAAAGATGATGGTCATGGCTGCCAACACTGCCCAGCCTTGGCGCGTGTCGCCGACCATCTCCCCGAAGGCGTAGCAAAGCGCAGCGGGGATGAGCAGGATCGCCAGCATTTCCGCGAGATTCGAGAGGGGAGTCGGGTTCTCGAACGGATGCGCCGAGTTGACGTTGAAGAATCCGCCACCGTTCGTCCCGAGCTGCTTGATGGCGACTTGGGATGCGGCAGGGCCGAGGGCCAGGGTTTGCTGAGGGACGGATTGGCCCTCCGTGGCGGTGGCTGGCTGGAGCAGGGGGACGTTCTGGGAGGACCTCAGACTCTGGACAACGCCCTGCGAGACGAGGACCAGCGCCAGCACCAAGGAAAGTGGGAGCAGGATGTACAGAACGCTCCGCGTGAGGTCGACCCAGTAGTTGCCAATGGTTTTCGCTGTATGCCGGGAGATGCCGCGCACCAGTGCTGCGAGCACTGCCATGCCCGTCGCGGCGGAGAGGAAGTTCTGCACCGTGAAGCCGAGCATCTGGACGAAGGTGCTCATCGTGGTCTCGCCGCTGTAGCTCTGCCAGTTCGTGTTGGTGGCATAACTGACCGCGGCGTTGAATGCGATGTCCGGCGCTACGGCACTGAAGCTCTGGGGATTGAGCGGCAATGAACCCTGGAGCCTGAGGATTGCGTAGAGCATAACGAGCCCCAGCGCGTTGAACACCAGCATCGCGACCGCGTACCCCCTCCAGTCCATCTCCTGCGCGGGGCGGACGCCAGCAAGTCGGTAGAGCCACCGTTCGACGGGCAGCAGCAATGGATCGAGGAACGTTGGTTCGCCCTGGAAGACGCGCGCCATGAATGCCCCCAAGGGCTTGACGAGGGCCAACAGCAACGCGAAGAACAATCCGACTTGGATCCACCCGGTGGCTGTCATCCCAATCGCTCCGGTAGAAGTAGGGCAATGAACAGGTACACCAGGAGGCCGAGAACGATCAGGCCCGCGGCAATGTACGTCACGGTCATATCAGTCTTCCGTGAGGTGCTGGCAGACGGACACCAGCCCAAGAGACCCGGCGAAGAAGGCGAACACGAGAGCGATGAACACAAGATCCTGCATCGCAAGCCTCCAGAGCCTGCCGCAACCATCTGCAGTCTACTCGGAGGGCCGTCAAACGGAGGGCAAGAACAACCCCGAAGAGGTCAAGGGGATGTCAAGGGCAGGCTGGGAGGCTGAAAACCTTCCCGGAGATCACCAGCGAGCGATGATTCTGGGGGGAAAGGCGGGGCTGCCGGCCAACCCGCATCCCAACCGCGGCACGCGCCGGTCCCAGGCCAGGAGAGGCTGCTGGCGACGGGGCCCAGGAGGCCTGGCTCGCGAAGAGCGGCTCTCGCGCCCTCCGCTTTCAGAAGACGAATGTCCTCGATCGCAGCGAGGCGGGCTGACGAGGCCGGCGAGCGAAAGGGGTCGCTTGTGTTGCCAGCGGAGTTGCCGTAGAGTGGAACGTGCATTGACCAGGTCGCAGGCCGCCTTCCCTCACACATCTCGGGGCTTCGTGTCCACGGGGCACCATGGGGATGCTCCCACGAGAGCACTGGGACCATGTCCGCGGCGATGCTAGGCAAGCCAACAGGGGGGGTCCCAGCAGAACCCCGGGATCATGTCCGTGGCCCCACAGGAGTGCTCCCAGCAGAGCATTGGGACCATGACCGGGGCCGATAGGCAACATCAGTCGGTTCCTCGAGTACATATGCAGTACAACTTCGCCCCTGCATGTGCTGGAGAACGAATTGTGTTCGGTGCCGAGCGGCCGGGCTTCGATTTTCACGACGTCGACAGCGAACAAGTCTGGCGGTGGATCTCCTTCATGAGGCAGAGCGGCATCGAGCGCGTGTGCAGCCTGCTCCCAACAGAGCAGTTGGCATTCTACGCTTTCGATCTCCTTCAGGAATACCGCCTGGCTTTTGGCGATAATCGCGCCTGTTCGGCAGCCATCCCTGACGGCTATCTGTGTGAGAGGGGGACGTTGCATGGCGTCGTTCTTCCCTTTCTGAGGGAAGCGGACGAGCACCGTGAGCGCGTAGTGGTTCACTGTTCGGGTGGTTCCGGGCGGACTGGGCACATTCTTGCTGCCTGGCTGGTGCACGCCCGAGGTTTCACGATCGACAAGGCGTTGTCTGCGGTGAGATTGCCCCGACGGAACCCGCTGGAAGCGGTGATCCTGGGACACGCCTCGATGGAGGACCTAACGGGGCTTCTGGCTGGATGCAGCGCAGGGAGCGCCGTCTGACGACGCGCCGGAGCGAGCCCAGGGACGTGACGACAGCGCGCCGGTCTTGGTCTATACTGGGGTTGAAAGCCGCTCGCTCATCCTGAGCGTAAGACCATCATGAGAGCAGGTCAACCATGCGTCAGCCTATCCTTGCCGCGAACTGGAAGATGAACCTGGGGCGCCCGGACGAAGCGCTCGACTTCGTCCGCCGCATCCGCCATCCTTTGAACGAGATCGAGGGCGTCGACAAGGTGCTCTGCCCGCCCTTTACAGCGCTGGCGACAGTTGCCGAGGCGCTTGCGCCCACCTCGATCCACGTGGGCGCCCAGAACATGCATTGGGAAGGGAAGGGCGCTCACACTGGGGAGATTGCGCCCACGATGCTCTCCGGCCTCTGTCAGTTCGTGATCCTGGGTCACTC
>CAZEMA010000046.1:0-5156 GCA_964513155.1 uncultured Anaerolineaceae bacterium | reverse complement strand
GAGCCCCGGTCGGGCAACAACAGGGGCAGGATACTGCTGCACCTGTTTGTCTGCTTGAGATCCCGCACTTGTGAGAAGAAACCAAGGTCGGCCTTCCGCCGACCTTGGGCGTTCTAGGCGCTCAACGACACCTCGTCCACTACTCCCACGATCACC
The DNA here is from genome assembly GCA_964513155.1 of uncultured Anaerolineaceae bacterium. Lineage (GTDB taxonomy): Bacteria > Chloroflexota > Anaerolineae > Anaerolineales > E44-bin32 > DATEAV01. The sequence goes on along the minus strand of CAZEMA010000046.1, from coordinate 5,000 downwards.
GCCCGTACCGCACCGGGATCGATTCCCAGGACCTGGCGTGCGCCGTTCCCCTCGTCGATCACCAGCACGGTATCCCCAGGCCCGGCCTGGACCACATCCACCGCAATGTCATAGGCGCCGGTCTCGCTGCCCTGCAGGTCAAGCTGATCCACCAGGAGCAGCTTGTGGCCGTCCAGATGTGAGATCTTGATCGTCGAGACGACGGTGCCGATCACCTTGCCGATGTACATCGTCAGTCCTCTTCCTCAGCGGGAGAGTGCCAGACAGCGGTTGGCTGCATGCGGCGAGGGCCGTGCTCCAACTCCACCTCGTCGATGATCGCGGTGATGGCATGATCTACGGGCACGAACACCTCGGGCAGGGCCTGTGCCGCCTCGCGGCTTCCGACGACACAAACGAGCTCACCTGGACCCGCCTGGGCGGTGGCGTCGGCCGCGACGATAGATGAGCCTTGCGGCTTCAGGTCCTCATCCAGCGGCTGCACGACGAGGAACTTCACCCCTTCCAGCCCCTCGTACTTGCGCGTGGCGACGACGGTGCCGATGACGCGACCGAACTTCATAGCTCCCCCATCACCCGCGTGCCAAACCAGGTGGACTGCCCGACGTTCTCCCACATACCCGGATGCAGCTGAGGGATAACGACCTGGCGCACCAGAAGGTCGGGCCGCTCGAGCACGCTCAGCCCGATCTGCACGGCGGCCTCCACGTCCGCCACCAGGCCGGAGAAGAGCACAATGCCCTTGCCGCCCAACCCATCGGCCAGTCGCACCTCCACCAAGCGGACCGGTGCCCCCTTGATGCCCGCATCGGCCGCGTGGATGGCGGCCGCCACGGTTGTCGTCTCGATCACGCCGAGCGCGTCCACTGCTTGAGGCGTGCGCCCTCCGCCGATCGTCTCGACCACCTCGGGATGTACCTGCGGCAGGAGGACAAAGTCAATGACCTCCGTGCCTCCAACCTGCCTGCCGGCGGCCAGTGACTCCTCCACGTCCGCAACCATGCCGCCGATCAGCACCAGGTACTTGCCGTTGTGCACCGTGCCCGACTTGATCACGGCAATTGGGGCGCGCTTGACCATGGCGTCGGCGGCCTGAATGCCGACGGCAATGCTCGCGAACTCAACGAGTGCCAGCGCTGGCTCAATCATCGGCAATCGCCTTTTCGGTGGTAGGCCTCATCGTCGTCACACAATCCGGAACGCATCCTTGAGCGTGCAGCGCCGGATGCGGCTGAAGCTGATCGGGTTGGTGATGCCCTCTCCGGTGGGACTGGCGATGGTGAAGGAGCAGAAACCCTCGCCGCCATCGCCTAGTCCGGCCAGCGAGGGGGCGTTCTTGACGAAGATGCTGCAGTCCATCACCCGGGCCATGCGGCTGAGGTGATCCAGATTCTTCGAGTACATGACGGCGGTGTGGCGGTAGCCGTGCTCGACCTGCTTCGCCAGGTCGACGCCCTCATCGGCGTTGCGGACCCGCACGAGTGGCATGATGGGCATCATCTGCTCGGTGACGACCAGCGGGTGGTCGCGGCCGACCTCGGCCAGGATCAGGCGGATCTCGTCCCCCGCCGGGATGCCGATCTCCTTGAGCAGAGCGCCGGCGTTCTTGCCGATGAAGCTCTTGTTGACCATCCCCGCCTGACCGGCCGGGCCCAGCTTGGTGAACACGACCTTCATCAACCGCTCGAGCTGGCCGGCATCGATCTCGGTGCCGCCGTGAGCGCAGATCGACCGTTTGAGCTCATCGGCGATCGAGGCCACGGCGAAGGTTTCCTTCTCCTCGACGCAGACGATATTGTTGTCGAAGGAGGCGCCGCGGACGATGCCCCGCCCGGCCTGCTCAAGATCGGCCGTCTCATCCACCACAACCGGCGGATTGCCCGGGCCGGCGCAGATGGCTCGCTTGCCGCTCTGCATGGCGACCTGGACCACAGCCTCGCCACCTGTCACGACGAGCAAGTTCACCAGCGGATGGCGCATGATCTCCTGCGCCGTCTCGATGGTGGGCTCCGCTACCCCGCACACCAGGTTGGCCGGTCCACCGGCCTCGACGATCGCCTCGTTCATCAACTGGACGGCCAGGTTGGAGCAAGACTTCGCCCCGGGATGAGCGTTGAAGACGACGGCGTTTCCGGCCGAGACCATGCCGAGGGCGTTGCATAGCACGCTCGAGGTTGGGTTGGTGCTGGGGATGATCGCCCCGATCACGCCGTAGGGCGCGTACTCGACGAGGGTCATCCCGTTATCGCCGGTCCAGGCTTTAGGGGTAAGGATCTCGGTCCCGGGCACCCTGTTGGCGTTGAGCAAGTTCTTCTCGACCTTGTCCTCGTAGCGCCCCATCCCCGTCTCTTGCCAGGCCTCGCGCGCCAGAAGCTGGGCGTTCTCGCGCCCCGCGCGGCGCATGTGGTTGATCATTCGCTCCCGCAGCGAGAGGGGGAGTCCGCTCAGCTGCTCAAAGGCCCGGCGGGCCGCCTGCGCGGCGCTGTCGACGTCGGGGAAGAGGTTGCTGCCATGCCGAAGCTCAGGCGCCGGGGCCGGAGGGCCCGAGAGATCGACCTCCGGCAGTGGCTCGTGCGCGCCCCGCTCGCCCTGGCTCAGTTCGGTCATCACCCGCTGGATGATCGCCTCGATGCGCGCGTCGTCGACCACAAGGTGGTCGTGCCTGTCGACCATTAGCCAACCTCAGCTTTGTCGTACTTCACCACGCCGTCGACCTCGAGCGTGTCGACGATGGCCATGATCACCCCATCGCACGGGCGTTTGTCGGTGACCTTGGTCTGTCGGGCCGAGCTCCCGGTGGCAAAAAGAACCACCTCGCCGAGGCCCGCCCCGACTGCGTCCGCGGCAACCCGGTAGGCGGCCATCGGCTTGCCCTCGATGTCGAGCTGCCGCAACACGAGGAACTTAAGCCCCTCAAGCGAGGGCTCCTTGCGCGTGGCGACCAGCGTGCCGACCACTTTGCCTAGCAGCATAGGCTACTCCCTTCGAACGCCGTACCTTTCAGCTGGGTGGCAAGGCTCGCCCCAGGTGGCCGCCAGAACGGACCGAGGTCCGGCTCACCTTGCCACCTCGGCGTCTGGCTAGGCCTTGCCGCGCTTGGTGTCCGCCGGACCACGACCCAAGGGGAGCGTGCGGTCCACGTTTGCATGCGGCCGTGGGATGACGTGGGTGGCGACGACCTCGCCCACCTTCTCCGCCCCGCGCGTGCCGGCTTCGACCGCGGCCTTGACCGCCGCGACGTCGCCCCGCACAACGGCCGTGACGAAGCCGCCGCCGGTCTTCTCGTAGGCGACCAGTTCAACCTTGGCCGCCTTGACCATGGCATCGGCCGCCTCGACCATGGCGGGGTAGCTCTTGGTCTCGATCATCCCTAGCGCTTCCGTTGCGCCGTATTCGTCAGCCACAGTTGCCTCCTGATGACTTGGGTTGCGAAAGACATGTCAGACGAGCGGCCAGCATCTTTGGCCGCGATGCTCGAACAGGGAAGGAGCTCAGTCGCGCCTCCCGGCTTCGGGCTCGCGCCCGCTCACGCCCTCGATGGCGGCCACGGCCGCGCCGTATCCGGCCATGATGTCGCGCTCCTCTCCGCCAAGGTAAACCCGGCCGAAGCTGCCGAACGCACGCACCTCCAAGATGTTGATGTTCGCTGCCTTCTCGGCTTCGTTGGCTGCCAGAGCGGCATAGCCGGCCGGCTCGACCTCCAGCACGTAGAGCGTTTGCCCTGCCAGCAGCATATGACCGTGACGCATGCGGTTGATGAGCTGAACCTGGTGGGCATCGACGTGACGAATGATCTGGCTCGAGACCACCTTGGGCTTGATGCGAGCGGTCTCCTCCACCTCCAGCGCCCGCAGGATGGCCGCGCCCGCGGCGCGCACTTCGGTCTGCTCCTCGTGATGCACCTCGAGCATGCCGAACAGCCGCTCGACGATCTGCATCCCAGGGCGAACGCGCGTCGACTTGATGGCGATATCGGTGATGCGATTGATCTCGATCCCTGGCGAGATCTCCACCCACAGCGACGTGTCATTCGGCAGGGGAAGGAACCCCTGGCAAACCGTGCCCAGAAAGCCCGCGTGCTGTGGTTGCAGGCTGTCCAGGAAAACGTAGGTGCGCAAATCCACCGTCATCCCCGGTCTCCTTGGTCGCTACTTGCCGGCCTCTTGCATGATCTTGACGCTTGCGCTGGCTCCGATCCGGCTGGCGCCGGCAGCGATCATCTTCTGGGCGTCGGCGAAGGTGCGGATGCCACCGGCGGCCTTTACGCCCATCGACGGGCCAACTACTCGCCGCATCAGCGCCACGTCTTCGGGGGTCGCGCCGCCCGGGCCGAATCCGGTGGAGGTCTTGACGAAGTCCGCCCCGGCGACCTTGGCCAACTGGCAGGCGATGACCTTCTCCTCATCGCTGAGAAGGGCGGCCTCGATGATTGTCTTGAGGATGGCGTTGCCGGCGTGGCAGGCGCGTGCCACCGAGGCGATATCGCCTTCCACCAGCTCGTAGTCCCGCGATTTGAGGGCGCCCACGTTGATAACCATGTCCAGCTCGCTGGCCCCATCGCGGATGCACTGCTGAGCCTCGAAAACCTTGACGTCGGTAGGTGTGGCCCCGAGCGGGAAGCCGATCGTGGCACAGACGGGGACGCCGCTGCCCTTGAGCAGGTCGGCACAAAGCTTGACGTGGGCAGGGTTGACACACACTGAGGCGAAGTGGTACTTGCGAGCCTCGAAGCAGAGCTGGGCGATCTGGTCCTGCGTGGCATCGGGCTTGAGCAGGGTGTGATCGATCGTGCGCGCCAGGCGCCCATCGGAAGGCACGATGCCGAGGGTGCTGGCGAGGCGATCGGCGCCAGCGCTAAGCACCGGCTGGACCCGCTCCACGAAGTTGTGGGCCGAAAGCGGAGCCGGCCCAATGGAGCCATTGGCCGCAGGGTCCTCCTGCAACAGGATCAGCACCTGGCTGGTGATCTGCTCGATGATCCGATCTAGCGTTTGCTCGTC
>CAZEMA010000045.1:8557-18447 GCA_964513155.1 uncultured Anaerolineaceae bacterium | reverse complement strand
TCCTAGGGCATCCCATCCGCTGTACAATCGAGGGTGGAGGTTGGAAATGGGCCGTCTCCTGGCGGCGCTGGTGGTATTCAGTCTATGCAGCGGCTGCGCGGCTCGCTCGTCAGAGGTCAGGGCCACGCTTCCAGCATCCACCCAAGTCGATCAAGGGGAGGATCCATACCGGGAGGCGCGGCTCGAGATGGTCCAGCAGGGGATCATCAACTGGGGGGTCAACGATGATGCGGTGATCGAGGCGATGGAGACGGTCCCCCGCCATCTGTTCGTCCCCGACGACTACCTGGATGAGGCTTACCACAACCACCCGCTCCCGATCGGCTATGGGCAAACCATCTCACAGCCATACATCGTGGCGTTGATGACAGAGAACCTCGGTGTGGGACCCGGCGACCGGGTTCTGGAGATTGGGACGGGCTCCGGCTACCAGGCTGCGGTGCTTGCCCAGCTGGGGGTCGAGGTTTACACGATCGAGATCATCGAGCCGCTGGCCGAGGCAGCTGAGTCTCGGCTGGAGTCCCTGGGGTACACCAGCGTGCATGTCCGGCATGCCGATGGCTACAACGGATGGCCCGAGGCGGCGCCATTCGACGCCGTCATCGTCACCGCCGCACCGGACCATGTTCCTCCGCCTCTGCTGGCGCAACTCGTCCTCGGTGGGGTGATGGTCATCCCGGTGGGTCCCGTTGGTGACTACCAGGAGCTCTGGCAAATCACGCGAACGGGGGAAGACTCATACGAGTCCGTCAGCCTGGGCGGCGTGCGTTTCGTGCCTCTGGTGCGCCAGGAGAGCACGCCCTAGAGGGAACCCCACGGCGGGAATCGGTGCCAGGAGGCGCGAGCATGGCAGGGCCAGGTCGAGGTATAATCGGACAAAGAAACGTTGATTATGCCAAAGGAGTCAGGTCATGAAGGGCGATCCCAAGATCATTGAACGACTTAACGAACTGCTCGCGGACGAACTGACGGCTATCAGCCAATATATGGTCCATTCAGAGGTGTGCGACAACTGGGGATACGACAAGCTGCACAAGGCCATCGAGAAGCAGGCGATGGATGAAATGCGCCACGCCGAGACGCATATCGCCCGCATCGTCTTCCTGGAAGGCATCCCGATTGTCTCGAAGCTCAATCCCATACGCATTGGCAAGACGGTGCCGGACATGATTGCCAACGACAAAGAGGCGGAGTTGGGCGCCATTCGCGGCTACAACGCCGGCATTGACCTGGCGGCCAAGACGGGCGACGAAGGAACGGCGGAAATGCTGCGCAAGATCCTCCTGGACGAGGAAGGCCACGAGGACTGGAACGAGGAGCAGCTAGATCAGATCGGGCAGATGGGGTTGGAGAACTACCTCTCCATGCAGACGGAGGCAGGCGGCTAATCAGCCGTTTGTCCCGATACCGGATCTCGAGTTCACACGCGGGGCTGCCCCTCAAGGGCAGCCCCGCTGCTTTGTGGCAGGGTCCATGGTCAGACCGCAGACGGTTGACCCGCGAGGAGAAGGGGCCTCGCGCTGCACTTCGGTTTGGGCGAGGTCGGGCGGCGCTTGACATGGGAGGGAGGTGACGGTCATGGCGGTGCGTATGGTCGAGGGCGTGAGCCGCTGTGCTGAATCCGTCCTGGAGTCGACGGCGCGGGATGGAAATTAGTCTCGACGCGGCGCCGCAGCCCAGGCACAAGCGTAGGCGAGAGCTCCGACGGCAAGGACGGCGGTGAAGCCAAACTCCAACGACAGTAACGCGGCAAGCACGCCGCTGACCCCGGAGACCGCGCCGTTGACTGCCCAGGCCCAAGGGATAAGACCCGGCGAGCGAGCCTCGGCTTGGCGCAGACCCGAGGCGAAGGGAACCCCCATCAGCGTGCCCAGCGGGGAGAGCATGAGGACGGTCAGCGCCAGGCGGACCGTCAGACTCCAGGGCAAGGCGATCCGGATGACTGCGGGCAGGCCGACCATGGTCACGATCAGGCAGGCGATCAAGGCGAGCAGCGACGGGCGAAGGGGAATCCGCGGCGAGAGCAGACTGCCGAGGCCCGAAGACAGCAGCAGGGTGAACAAGACGACGGCCAATGCGATCGAGGGGCGGTCGAGCAGCAACGTTGCGCGTTGGATGAGGGGCAATTCAACCAGCAGGTAGCCAGCGCCCAGGCAGGCGAAGTACGCCAGGAAGCGAGGGGCGCGGCGGTTCTGGCCTGGCACCGGTTGCCGGACTCGGCCTCGGCGCAGCAGGGCGAGAGGCGCCAGGGCCAACGGAACGCCCAGGACCACCATCAGACCCAGAAGCGCGAGGAGAACAAGATAGCCGCTCCCGCCAAACGGTTGCCAGGTCTGGCCCAGCCTGGCCAGGAGTTCGGGCGTCTGGCGCCAACGGAAGAAGTGGAAGAAGAAAGGTTGGTCGTCGGTCGGCGGCCGAAGGTTGAAGTCGTAGAGATCCTGAGTAGCTTCGCGGTCGGCAAGCAGGGCGGCGAAGAGAGTGTGGTAGTCGTCGGAGGGAAGGCGGTTGTGCCGATTGAGCTCCTCTGGTTGTAGGTCGGGAAGGAGGATCGGGTCGTAGCTATTCTCCTCCAGGAAGGATCGAGTGACAGCCAGTTCGCCGTCGGTGAATGGGCGGCGAGAAGCGATCAGGGTGGCGGTGCGCATTGTGCGGTAGGCCAGGACTTGGCCCGCAGGGTTCTGAACGCCGGAACGGTCCAGGGCTTCCAGCAGCGTGGCGAAGGCGCGGGCGCATTCGGAGGGTGGCGTCTGCAACCAGCGGGTGACCACCAGCAAGCCGTCCTCGTCGAGGCGGGCATAGGCGTCGCTGAAGGCTTGAACGGTGAGGAGGTAGTCTTCGGTCAGGCTGAAGGCGCCCGAAGTCACCGGGTGATAGGTGTCACTCAACGCGAACTGGACCACATCGTAAGGGCCCTGGCTGAGGCGAAGAGTCCCGCGACTGGAACGTGGCAGAAGGCTGAGGCGTGGCTGGTGCAGAAGATCCCGACTGAACGAGGCGTAGGGCCCGGCGAGGACTTGCATGACCAGGGGCTCATCGGTCGGCATGGTGACGTGGGCGGCGCCTAGAGCCAGGGCCAGGGAAGCATCGAGGCCAGCGCCGGGGTCGAGGAGGAGAACCAGTGCGGCCGGGCGGAGGCGGTAGGCCAGGGCGGCAGGCATGTGCCCGGCCAGTTCCGCCGCGGCCGGATCGTCGGGCGCCAGGGAGGTGATGGGCAGCGGTCCCTCTCCGTCGAGGAACACCGCGGCTTGCGGCGGAAGGGATCCGGCCGCGTTCAGGCTGAGCCCGGGGAAGACATGCACGCTGCCGCCTTCAACGGCATCGAGGCGTGTCGAGGCAGACCACAGGCTGACCGTCGTGCGGGCCATTGGGGCGAGCCGGGCGCTGGCGAGCGGCTTGTAGGGAGAAATCTGAAGCCAGAGAACAGGAGGCAGAAGCCACGAAAGCAGGAACAGCAGGAGACTGAGCAGGCCCGCGCCCAGGCGGGGAAGGGGACGGGCCGCGAAGCAGCAGGCTGCCAGCGAACCCAGCGCCGCGGCAAAGAAGACGGTGGCCTCCGCCGTCAGGTGGTCGAGGGCAAGGAGGGCGCCCAGGCTGCCCAGACCGGCGCCGACCAGGTTCGCGGCATATGGCCGGTGGAGGCTCGGCCCGGCAGCCGCCAGGCAGGCGCCGGTTACCCAGCCGGCAAGGAGGAAGGGGGCCGCGGCCATCAGGAAGTACAGGCACAGAACCCCCACCTGGCGCCAATCCCAGGCCAGGCTGTAGGAATCGAAGGGCAGAACGTTGATGACCAGGTACGCGGCGACGGTGACGCAGGCGAAGGCCGCGGCCAGGGCAGCCAAGGGAGGATGCCTGGGGCGGGCGGCCAGGAGGACGCCGCTGGCGGCAGTGCCCATCACGGCCAGGCTGACGACGACGAAGGCGAAGTGGTAGAACTGTTGGATGGCAAACAGGCGGGTGAGGGCGACCTCGAAGAGCAGCGCCCCGGCCGACACCAGAGCCAGACCGAGGGTTGAGGCACGGGATGCCATACCGACGCCTCCGATTGAGGCTGCTGATTCTAGTCGCGCCCGCAAGGATCGGGTAGGAGGACGCAGGCGAGGCTGTCCTGTTGGGGGCAAAGGGATTTCGTCGCCGTCTGAGGGAACGACTGCCTGGGACATCTCGTTGGAAGACTTCCGGCCTTGCCCCCGGAAGAGCAGAGCGCGGCGGCCGAGCCGCCGCGCTCTCGAGCGCGACATCAACATCCAGCGGGCTTTCTTTACTCCCCGGCTAGGCCCGGTTCCTCACTCCGTTCGTCGTCCAAGATGAGGGCACAGTCACAGGCCAGACCTTCGGCGCAGTCTTGGCAGCAGTAGCGCCGCCCCCCTCGAACAACCGGAGCGCCCACGATTTCGGCGCCGCAACCATCACAGTAGACTACCTCATCCTGCCTGGGCATTGTCACCTCCTCACATTCGCGGGTGCCTATCGTTCTCGCGCTTCGGAGACGGCGGCCGCCCCGGCGGAGGGCCTTCTCTCCCCTGACTACCCGAAACCCGCCGGATAGGAACTGCTGCGACCCTGCAAAGGCCGCTGGCCACACCTCCTTATGGCGAGGCTGATTCTACTCGCCCCGGAAGTTCGGCGCGGCCTTCTCGAGGAAGGCCCGGACGCCCTCTCGGTGATCGGCAGTACGGCTGGCGATCTCCTGCATCCAGGCCTCATACTCGAGGACGCTTTCCAGGCGATCGAGCGCAGCCACGTTGAAAGCCCGCTTGATGAGGCCCAGGGCCCGCGTGGGGCCGGCGGCGAGGGAGACTGCCACCTGTTTTGCCGCGGGCATCAAGTCCGTGTCGGGCACGACCCGATTGACCAGGCCGTAGGCCAGCGCCTGGTCGGCAGCCAGCGGTGTGTTGGAGAAGGCGATCTCGGTGGCGCGGGCCAGGCCGACCAATGCTGGGAGGAAGAGGGAGACGCCCGAGTCGCCGGCCAGGCCGAGCGCGGTGAAACCAAAGATGAACCTGGCCCTCTCGGCGGCCAGGCGGAGATCGGTGGCCAGCGCGATGCCCAGACCAGCGCCAGCCGCTGGGCCATTGATCGCACCCACGATTGGTTTGTCCATCCGCCGCATCACTAGGACCACCCGGTTGAAGGTCTGCCTCAAGTGATCGCCGTAGGAGATCTGCGGCCCGGCTCGCTGCATCTCGCCAATATCCTGGCCTGCGCTGAAGGTATGGCCGGAGCCGGTAAGGAGCAGACAGCGGACGTCCCGGTCGCGAGCCGCCTGCTCCATTGCGCTGAGCAACTCGTCGGTCATCTGGAAATCAAAGGCATTGGCTTTGGGACGGTTGAGGGTGATCGTTTGAACACCGTCTGCCTGTTCGAGGAGGAGATTCTGGTAGGTGCGCATGGACCCACCTCAGGACAAGAAACATGGATGCGGGCGCCGGCGGAGGGCTGGCCCTCCCGCCGACAAGCGAACCGGGCGCTGCTGCGCCCGGCTGTTGAGGTTATTGCCCCAGGGTGGAATCGGGGTCGTCGGATTCCTCGTCGGCATCGTCGTCGATCTCGAACTCGACCTGGATTTCGGTCTCGTCCAGACGCACCCACAACAGCAGTACTTGGCCGTCCTGGATGTCGAGCCAGCGGGCGGCCAGGATTGGCGCCTCCTGGGTGAGGCCATCCGACGTGCGGTACTCGAGCATGGCAGACTGCCCCGCCTGCCATGCTCGGTAGCAGCGCTCAACCAATGACGCGCCGTTGAAGGTGCGCAGGCGGCAGAGCGCCACCTGGGAGGGGACTGGACCTTCAGCCAATCCAGCAACCCACCCGTCGGCAACGATCTCGAATGTCGGCGGGGGGCCTTCAATGATGGTGATCTTCTCAGGCTCGGTCATCCTGCCCTCGGGCGAAATCATACCACAGATGACCGCGCCGCCCGGAAACCGTGGGCGGTGAACCAGTCGAGCGCCTCGCCCAGGGTGTCAGCGAGTGGCCTCGGGCGCAGGCCCAGTTCCCTCGCTGCCTTACTGCAGTCGTACCCCTGCCATTGGCGCACCGCGCGGAGATGGTTTCCGGCTACGTCGAGAAGGGGCAGCATCCTGCCGAGAGCCACGACGACATCGATCGTCCATAGCGGGATCTCGAAGCGGGGTGGGGGAACCCTGGCTGCTTCGGCTGCCAAGGACATCAGTTCGCGGACCGGGAGGTTGTGGCCGCCAAGGATGTAACGCTCGCCGACTCTTCCGACCTCGGCGGCTTGGATGGCGGCCGCAGCGACGTCCCGGACGTCGACAGCGTTGGCCTCGGCTGCGAGCCAGGCAACCCCGTAACCTCGAGCAATGGCCAGCAAGATCCTCCCCAGCGTCAGGTGAACATCTCCTGGCCCAAAGACCGCGGTGGGATTGAGGACGACTACCGGCAAACCGGCCGAGACCCGAAGCACCTCGCTTTCCATGGCGTACTTGCACTCGTAGTAGGCCGATTGGGGCAGAGAGCCCGGGGTGTAGTGATCGCGTTCATCGGCCAGCCGCGCCTCGCCCGCCGGGGGCCGACCGATTGTCGTCAGGCTGGAGATGAAAACCAGGCGTCGGACGCCCGCGGCGCGGCACTGGTCAAGGACAGCCCGAGCCTGCTCGACGGCGCGCGCAACTTGGCCGGGGACATTGCGGCTGGTCTTGGGGTAGTAGGCAGCGGCATGGAAGACGAGGTCAGCGCCCTGGAAGGCGGGACTGAGCGCCGCCGGCTGGTCGAGGTCGCCTTCGTACCAGTCGACCGGGGCGTCGTCGAGGTGGCCCGTGGCCTGCGGCCTGCGCCGTAGGCCACGGACGTGCCAACCGCGCTCGAGTGCGGCTGAGGCGATATGCCCACCGATGAATCCAGTTGCGCCGAGGACAAGGGCTGTCGTCATCGTGTGCTTTCGGGTGGATGACTTCCCACCCCCTCCGGCCCCAAGGGCGAGGGCCTGTCCGGATGACTTGGATCAGGAGGTCGGCGAGATCTCTGCAACGGCAGGCTCCGGCTTCTCGTTGCGCAGCATGAGGACGCCGATCACAATCGGGATGGCGATCAAGAAAACGCCCCCGCCCAGGATCACGAGGCCTATCCAGGTTGGAATGGCGCCGGACCGGCCGACACCGAACCACTCGTATCTCCACACACCGAGGCCGAGGGCGCTCAGGGCGCCGAACAGGCAGACAAAGACCTCGGGGCAACCGCACAGCAGGGAGGTGGTGATCGTGGCGATGATCCCTACCGTCTTCCTGATCACGTCCATAGCCTCCTGGGAGGGTTGACCGATGATCTGTGAGGGTGGTGGCCGGCGCAAGGCGGGTAGTCGTCCCTGCCCTCCGGGAGTCGGGCCAGGCCGCACGCGACCTCAAGCTCCAAGCCGTACCGCTGCCCGGACTTCGCTGCAGCGCTCGCAGCCGAGCCGGTCACACAGGAGAGCGCGCGGGTCTTGGCGGATCCAGGAGACGGCGACGTGGATCAGATCACGCAAGGGGATCAACTGGAGCATGGCGCCTCCCAGCTGCAATTGGCGGGCGACGCCCGCAAGGCGGGGCTCAATCACCTTGAAGCCATCGGAGCAACCCGGACAGGCGGCGCATGCCACCACGCCTTGCGCCGTCTGCGCCCAGCGGAGGAACTGCTTCCTACCTGCGAGTTTCTCGGCGTAGTGCAAACTGACATTGGCGGTGTGATCCATCCCGGCGAGCAGCACGTCGCCATCGTTCTCGGCCAGCCAGGCGATTGGCCCCCAGGGATCCTCTAGCGACTGGCGCCGGAGCGCCTCAGCAGCGTTCATCCCGGCGAACGACAAAATGGGATGGTCCGAGCGGAGCGCCCCGGGCATCCGGCGCAGGGCCTCCGCAACTTCCCCCATCACGCTATCGGCGGGCATGTCGGGGTGGAAGGGTTCCGGCGGCCCCTCTGCTCGCGGTACATCGGAGAGGGACAGGTGATTCGTGCTTGCGCCGTCTGCGGGGACGACCAGGGTCTGATGGGTAAATGTGGGCATAACCAGTGTGTTGCAGGTCTCGAGGAGCGCGCCGAGGACGCTCTCGGCGTGGCGGGGCTCACGGCCCAAGCGCGCCAGCGAGACGTGAGCGATCACCCGGCTGCGCATGGTGAGGCCGAGATCCCGCAGAGCGGTGACGAGACTGCGATGAGAGACCATGACTTGGCGGGCGTCGAGGGCGGCTGACACCGCTTGGCGCCGGTTACTTCCCCTTCCACTCTGGCTTGCGCTTGGCGATGAAGGCCCGCATGCCTTCCTTTTGATCCTCGGTGCTGAAGAGAAAGTAGAAGGCCCGACGCTCGTCGGCGATGCCATCAGCCAGGAAGGAGTCGAAGGCATGGTTGACAGCTTCCTTGCCCAGGCGTACGGCCAGGGGCGCCCGGGCGGCAATCTGGTTGGCCAGCGCCAGAGCCTCGTCCAGGTAGACCTCGACGGGGACGACCTTGTTGACCAGCCCGTAATGGAGGGCCTCCTGCGCCGTGAGGGTGCGGTTGTTGAGCGCCATTTCCATGGAGATCGCCTTGCCGACAGCCCTGGTCAGGCGCTGGGTGCCCCCGGCTCCGGGGATGACGCCAATGTTGATCTCGGGCTGGCCGAACTTGGCTGTCTCTGAGGCCACGACCATATCGCAGGCCATCGCCAGTTCATTGCCGCCGCCCAGGCACCAACCCGACACGGCGGCGATGAGCGGTTTCTTGATCCGCTGCAGCGTATCCCAGCGGGACATGGGGTCGGCGGAGAGCATCTGCACGGGCGAGGCCTCGGCCATCTCCTTAATATCGGCACCGGCTGCAAAGGCCTTCTCGTCACCGGTGAGGACAATCGCTCCAACTGCCGGATCGGCGTCGAACGCCTGCAGCGCCTGGGCTATCTCCTCCATCACCGTGGCGCTGAGGGCGTTCAGGGCTTGTGGCCGGTGGATGCGGATCAGCCCAACCCGCTCGCGGATCTCGGTCTGGATGGTGGTATAGCTCATCTCGATCTCCTTCTGGTGCCAGGACGCCAGAGCGAGAAACGGCCGTCTGGTCTTCACCGGGCAGTCCCTCGGCCGGGTTTCCCCGGGGGAACAAGAGGATTGGGACAAGCCCGCAGCGGCCAGGCTCCGCCGAGGCGAATCTCCCCTCAGGAGACCAGCCCTCATGCCTACTCTTCGCTAGCCAAGCTTCATCCGCAGCTTGAGGATGTGCTCCGTATGGTCACGCTCGTGCCACAATGCCCGGCGGATGACCTTGCGGGCTGACCAGGTCTCACCGGAAAGCGTGGCGACTCCGGTTCGCTTGACGAGGGTGGCAAGTGCACGCAGGAAGTGCTGTCGGACTCGCACCAGGCGGTCGATTGGGTCGTCCGGCAGTTGATCCTCTGGAAAGGCCAGTCCCAGACGATCGAGATACCACCACTCCGCATTGGCGACGTGGCCGAGGATGCCCATGATGGGCCAGCGCTCGCCGGGAAACTCGCGGGAGAGGGCGTCCTCGGCCAGATCCTGAACTGCCGCTTGTAGGTCCTCTCGGGTCGCCGTCAGCAGAAGCTCGATTTCAGGTATCTCATCGGGAAGCAGAGGCGGCCGGTCGGAGGCGAAGAAGGCATTGACCTCGTAGCCTTCATCGTATGACCAAACCCGAATCACCTCGTCGACGACCAGTGGCGCGGAAAGGCCAGAGATGTGCAGCCCATGGCTGGCCGCCCAGGCAAGGTATGCCTCGACCGCGGCGGGAATGGCGCTGATCGCTGCTTGGGGGTCCCTCTGAGTGGTAAAGCAGCCTGGCAGGTCCGGGGCGTAGGCCACCCAATGCCGTTCCACCTCTTCTGCACACACGATGTAGGGCATTTGTCGGCTTCGCCTTTCCGCCAGGGCGACCCTGGAGTCGCTGGCAAGATGGGGAGGCGGGAG
>CAZEMA010000045.1:0-8457 GCA_964513155.1 uncultured Anaerolineaceae bacterium | reverse complement strand
AGGACCGGCTATGTCGGGGGGTTGATCGATCTGCTAGCCCACCGCCCTCTGGCCTGGCAGGCGGGGTATCGTCAGGGGGCCAGGCTGACCGGGAGTTTCCCAGCGGCCTGAAGGCAGGATGGGGCCTTGCCTACATCCTTGTGGGGGCTAAAGGTAGGGGTGACGGGGTTGCAGCCGTGGGCGCCTAAGGAAAAGCCTACCCGAGATCCGCGAGGCAGGTCGAGACCCGGTCGCCGATTCGGTCAGCGTCGGCTTCGATCCCCAGGTAAGGCGTTGGGTCGAGGGTGTTGTCGATCTCGAGCTCGTTCCGGAAGTGGCCTTGGCCGTCGTCGAGCACGATGGAGAAATGCAGGTGCATCCCGACGGGGTTGTTCGGATCGGCCGAGTAGTTCCCCTGGTAACCAAGGACGGTCCCAGCGCTGACGAAGCGTTCGGTCGTGCCAGGCGGGAAGGCCGAGGCGATGAACGAGTTTCCCTCGGCGTCGGCCATGTGGGTATAGTAGATCCAGATCTGACGGCCAGGGTGAAGGGGGTCGCTGGGGATGCGAACGATGACCGAAGCCCGCCAGTCCGGGTGGCGGGTGAGGTAGCCCGCGTAGGCGGCGACGACGGGAGTCTGCCACAATCCATCGGGACCGGTGGGGCCGAAGATGTCCAGGCCCTGGTGGCGAATGCCTGGCCGAAAGGAGTCCCCCCAGAAGAAGCCGAGGTAGCCGTCGGTGGGGATCACGAAAGGCACGGATCCGCAACGCTCGCCGGCGTGGAGGGTCCATTCGGCGTGAGCTTCCGGGCTGGCCCAGTACTGGCGCAAGCGCAGAAGCCGAGCGGCCGTTGGCTGCATCTGGCGGTAGAGCCAGTATCCGGCGACGATGGCGGCGACGAACAAGGCCGAGAGGCCCAGGCGGATCGCCCCACGCGTGTCAGCGCTGCGAGTCAGGCGCATCTCTGGCCTCGGTCGGCTGTACCAGATCGGCGACGGCCGCCCCGGTCAACCGCTGGATGTCGGCGGGATTAAGGCGCACCAGTGCATCGATCGAGCCCCCGCCGGCGTAGACCTCGGGATGGACGAGGGCGCGGCGGTCAATAAGCGTTGGCAACGGTTGGCGGTGGCCGAAGGGGGGCAGGGCGCCAATCGGGTAGCCAGTGGCGGACAGGACCTCGGCGGGGCTGGCCAGGCGCACCCGCTTGCGGCCAACACCGAACCAGGAGGCAATAGCCCGCTGGTCGACCCGGCCCACGCCGCACGCCACCACCACGAGCGGCCGACCCTCCACGAGGAATAGGAGCGACTTGACGATCCGCCCGGGATCGGCGCCGACCGCCTGCGCCGCCAGCTCGACCGTGGGTGTGTGCGTTGGCAGGCGCACGACCTCGGCCGCCACCTGGTGAGCCTCGATCCACCGCGCCAGGTCCTCGGTGTCCAATACTCCCGGCTTCTCCACAGGGGTTGGCTCGACGGGGTCTGAGGATCGCGAGCTGGGATTCTCCAGAGTCGGACCCATTGCGCCTCAGTCCTTGAGGGCCTTGAGCGAGAAGAGAAACGGGATCGCCGGCATACCCTCAGGCAACCATCACCAGCCATTCTCGTATTGATGCATGCATGGGAACTTGGCGTACTCGCAGAACGGGAACTCATGCAGGAACTCGAGACTCAGTCCTGCCGAGGTCAAGGCAGTGGTGATCTGGCCAAGGCTATGCGTCCACTCATAAGGGACCCACGGGTAGGGTGCGTCGGGATCGGCGTAGGTTCCTGTGCCTTCGAAGCGGGTCGGCTCGGGTGACCCAAAGTAGGGGTAGGTCAGGGCCAGCGTGTGAGCAGCCTTGGCCTCGTCGAAGGCGCCGGCGACGGGGCCAAGTTCTTCGATCTCGATCAGTTTCAGCGATGAGTTTCCCGCCTTGAAACCCTCTAGGTCATAGTAGGACGAACGTTCATGGATTGGGGTGAGATCGTCCCACATCTTTCGATTGACATCAAGATGCTCGTCCATCGGCGGGTTGCCCCAAGAGTTCTTGGTTGCCGGGCGCTTTGCCTCGTCCCGGCCTAGCCCTATGCCCGCAAGAGGTACATCGGCTGCATCAGGCTACAAACGGCTAGGCACACGGACGGACAGCTTGCTGGGACGGACCTTCGGGGGCAAGGACATGCCCAGAGAGCGACTGGCCGCGCCATTGTCAATTGTGAAAGCTGTCACAAACTGACCAGTACTCTGGCCCCTGGGTGCTATTTGCGAATCCCTGCAGATGACCTATACTCTGCTTAGGCTGCACCATTTTCGGGGGCATTTATGTTTCTTTTTATCCCTCGGGGGCAAGGCCTGGTAGAGTACGCTATGCTGATACTGCTCGTGGCATTAGCGGTGCTTGTACTTGTCTCACTCTTCGGCGCCTCCGTAGGAAACATGTTCAGCAACGTCATCGCCAACATCTGACGCCTACCCTCGCGGTCGAGATTGGCACTCAGACCGGGGTGCGGAAAGATTGAGCCCCAGGAGCGGGAGAGGGAAAGCGGCGAGACAGAGTACTGGCGATGACTTCGGCCACTCGTTTGGCCGCATCAGGCCGGGCGATCCGCCTGCAGGTCGCCGCGGCCTGTTTTAGTTCCTCGGGCCGGGACAGCCAGGAAGAGACCGCGGTTGCGGTCCTTTCCGGGCCTGGTGCCCAAAGGCCAACCCCCTGCTCGACGACGTAGCCTACGTTTCCTTCTTCCTGCCCCGGTAGATAGCCGTACAGGACCATCGGCAGGCCGGCGTTGAGGGCCTCGGTCACTGTCCCCGGCCCGGCTTTAGTCACCAAAAGGGAGGCGGCCTGCATCATCTGCGGCATCCGCCTTTCGAATCCGTAAAAGAAGGTTGGGACCTCCCAGGGCGTCGTCTCCAACTGGACCTGCAGGCGGGTGTTCCGCCCGGCGACGACGGCCAGGCCCAAGTTGCCGCCTTTGCTGGCCAGGGCTCGAGCGATCTCGTACAGGGGGCCCATCCCCTCCCCGCCGCCAACCACCAGGACCATCGGGCGGTCGGGCGGCCAACCGAGCTCCTGCCGCAGCCGCAGAGGGTCAGACACAGGTTGGCAGAAGCGCTCGCTCACAGGTAAGCCGACAACATCAACCTGCTCTGGCCGCATGCCGAATGCCAGGGCCCGCTGCCGCGCTGACTCGGTCGGGACCAGGCACAAATCCACGCGGTGGTGGTACCACAGGGCGTGAGTCGTCACCAGGTCGGTGACGATGGTCAGGACCGGAGGCCGGTCGTGGCCGAGGGCCCGGATGACGGGAGCGACAAGAACGGGGTGGACGGAGACCACCAGGTCGGGTTTGGTTTCGGCGAGCAGCCGGCGCGAGGCGGCCCGTACGTAGGGCCAGGCGATGCCCGTCATCGCTCGGGCCCGCCCATGACCGTTGGAGATCCGGTATCCGAGGCCCCAGGCTCGCGGGGAGCGCACCATGAAGGGATAGCTGGCGGGAAGGTAGTTCAGTGGACGCGGTGCGTACTCCTTGAACGCGTCCACCAACCGGATGTCAAACCGGTTCGGATAGGCGCCTTCCAGGGCCTCGATCACCGCCTCGGCCGCGCTGCGGTGACCGCCCCCCGTGTCGGAGAAGAGGAAGAGAATGCGAGGTTGCTCAGACATCCGTCGAGGTGCGGCCGGCTGGACCCAGTCGGGCCTTCAGCCGGCGGGTGAGGTCGCGGCGTGTCAGCAGGATTCGCCGGCCGCAGCCCAGGCACTTCAGCCCGATGTCGGCCCCCAGGCGGACGACGACCCAGTCCGTGCTGCCGCAGGGATGCGGCTTACGCAGCCGCAAGACCTCATCCGTCTGCAGATCCGGAAGCATTGGAGGCCCCCAGAGGCTCAGGCGCGCATTATACCATCCACCCGGATGGTATAATCCACCGGCAATGCCCCGAATTGACCTCTCCTCGGTGCTTGCCCGACTTGTGACCCTGGTGATTGCCTTCACCGTCCACGAGTTCGCCCACGCCTGGACGGCCGACCGGCTCGGCGACGCGACGCCGCGCCTCAGCGGTCGATTGACCCTCAACCCTCTGGCCCATCTTGACCCCGTGGGATCGCTCCTGCTCTTGCTGGCCGGCTTCGGCTGGGCCAAACCCGTCCCTGTGAATCCTTATGCTTTGCGCAGCCGAACGCCTGCAGGCTTGATGATGGTCTCCGTGGTCGGTCCATTATCCAACCTGCTACTGGCCATTCTAGCTGCCCTGCCGTTTCGGGCCGGATGGCTCAACCCCAGCCTGGTCAGCGGATCCCTCCTGGCTTCACTGTCCGCCTTTCTGGTGGAGTTCATCTTCATCAACCTGCTGCTGCTCTTCTTCAACCTGATCCCCCTCTCACCCTTGGATGGAGAGAAGGTGCTGGAGTACCTGCTGCCGCCGGAAGGGAAGGACGTGCTTGCACGGCTGAGACCCTACGGGCCGATGATCCTCTTGGCGCTCGTCTTCCTTGGCGCGGCCAGCCGACTCAACCTGCTGGCGATCTTAGTGCAGGCGCCAGCGGCGCGCCTTCTGAGCTTGCTGGTCCTGTAATGGCCGTTCCCAAGTGTGCAGTCCATCCCCTGTGCTGGCTGACCTCTCGACCCAGCCCACAGGAACTGGCGCACGCTGCGTAGTATGTACCACCCGACCTGCGTCCCCTTGGGACCGCGGGGACCAGACTGACCAGGCCCATGGCCTCTGTCTCTTGAGAGGGCTCGTCTCCTGGAGGGCGCGGGGACGAGACCGGTTGGCGGCGACCATGCTGCACGGCTGTGGTGCGCCACCCCGGGTCTGGGAGGGCACGGAAGAGGTTGATCTATGGCCACAGAGATCCTGATCGTGGGTTTGGGCGAAATCGGGGCTTCGATCGGGCTGGCCCTGGCTCAGAGCGGCAAGGACGAGGTTCTCACAGGATACGATGCGGACGGCAGCCTCGTACGGGAAGCGCGTAAGGCGGGTGCCGTAGGGCGCCAGGCCCTCAACCTGGAGAAGGCTTGCCGCAGCGCTGACCTGGTAATCCTGGCGGTCCCAACCGCCGATGCCCAGCCTTACCTTGAGGCCATCGGTCCGAACCTCAAGCAGGATGCCCTGCTGCTGGATGCTTCCTCCTACTTGAAGGTGGCCGCTGCGGAATGGGCGGCGAAGAACCTGGCTCCGGGCCGGCATTATGTCGGCGTCATGGCGGTGATTGGCCCCGTGGCGCTGCACGTCGGCGCGCCCGATCTTGGCAAGCCGCGCCCGGACCTGTTCAGCGGCGGGATGCTGGCCATGGCCATTCCCCCCAAGACGCCAGAGAACGCGGTCGAAATGGCACTTGGGTTCTCCCGCCGCCTTGGCGCCGCACCCTTCTTCCTGGATCCTGCCGAGATCGATGCCGTCACCGCCACCGTCGAAGACCTCCCGGCACTCCTGGGCGTGGTCTTGGTGCGTGTCGCCATGCAGACGCCCGGTTGGCAGGAGGTACGCCGCATGGGGGGCAGGCGGTTCGCCAGCGCGGCGATCGTCGGGGCCCTCCAGCCCGCCAAGCATCTCCAGGCATCGGTGAGCCTTAATCGGACGAACATCCTCACCCGCCTGGACGCGACGATCGAGGAGCTGCAGACGCTGCGGGATCTGATTGCCCGCGGCGAGAACGAGCCCCTATTGTCCCTCCTGGCTGAGGCGATCGAGGTCCACGACGCCTGGCTGGCGGCGCGCTACCGGGCCGACTGGGCCCGGGAGGAGCGGGGCAAGATTGAGCTACCCGAGGGAAAGATGATGGATCGGATCATCGGTCTCGGCCCCAATCTTCGGCCAAAAGACAGGCGCTAGGCCTCCGCTTGACCGCTCGCCCCCCAGCCCCTCTGGGGACGTCGCATGGGGGAATAGACTTGGGTGAGTCGCCGCGACCGGCGATCCTGCGGGCGTGACCTGGGCGGGCAAACGCCGGACGGCCGTGGGAGAGGCGTCGATCGGATCGGTCGGCGTAGGGGAAGAAACTCAGAGAAGGCTGACGACCAGTAGCCCGATCGCGCCCAGGACGGATATCGAGCCGACGATGATCCCAAGCACGCCAGCGATGACGCTTTCCTGTGCGCTGGCAGGGGGAGCGCTTACGGGCTTCTTCGGCAGGAAGTACGACCACGGAGACGGCGTCCTACCCGTCAGAGCGCGCGTCCCGTACAGAAGACACACGGTCCCGAAGACGAACAGTACGGAACCACACCCAGCTTGAGCCCAATCCACAGGAATGCTCCCGGCGCGCGCGATGCGCGGCGCGCCGCCCGCTATGATATCGGATTCCGGGGGGTAGGGGAATGGCCAGGCGAGGGCGGCACCAGCGGGCAACTGTCGGCGGCGAGAGGATCCAGCGATGATTCCGGTCGAAGGTTGCGGAGGGGGATCCCCGGTGAAAGGTCTTTGAGGTGGGCCTGGCCCGTCGGATCGGAGGGGATTCACGGCCTTGCGGGCTGAGCCGGCCTTGTGGAGGCGGGTGCAGACTTTGGACCCGAGGGGCCGAGGCGTATAATCCTGCCGTGCCCAGTTTCTTCTGCTACATTGTCGAATGCGCCGATGGCACGTTCTACACAGGCTGGACAACCGATCCAGAGCGGAGGCTGCGCCAACACAACGCCGGCCATGGCGCGCAATACACCCGGGCCCGGCGCCCGGTGCGTCTGGCCTACCTGGAGCCCCTTCCCGATCGCGCCTCTGCCATGCGCCGCGAGCGCGCCCTTAAGGCCCTGCCGCGCCGGCGCAAGCTGGCCCTGGTAGCCGACCAATCCGCCGCCTGAGGGGCCCGACACCATCTTCCGAGGGAGAACATGTCCGAGTCGACTCGAACGCAATGGATTGTCGATGAACTCGCCAACCTTCGCCAGGCTGGCTTGTTCACCCATATCCGCACTCTGGGCTCGCCGCAGGGGTCCTGGTTGATTGTCGATGGCAAGAGGGTGCTGAACTTCTGCTCCAACAACTACCTGGGCCTAGCCAATCACCCCCGGCTCGTGCAGGCCGCCAAAGAGGCCATCGACAAGTTCGGGGTGGGGCCGGCCGCGGTGCGCACAATCGCCGGGACCATGAGTCTGCACCTCGAGCTCGAGCGCCGCTTGGCGGGCTTCAAGGGCGTGCCATCGGCGATCAGCTTTCAATCCGGCTTCTGCGCCAACCTAGGCGTGATTCCGGCCCTGGTGAGCAAGGAAGACGTCATCTACTCGGACGAGCTGAACCATGCCAGCATCATCGATGGCTGCCGTCTTTCGGGCGGTCGCACGATCCGGTATGCCCACTGCAACCCGGACGACCTGCGCCGGGTGATCGAGGAGAACAAGGGAACCGGCTACCGGCGGGCCCTGGTGGTCACCGATGGCGTCTTCAGCATGGACGGCGATATCGCGCCGCTCGACAAGATCTATGAGGTGGCCCGCGCCTATGACTACCTGCTGATGGTGGATGACGCCCATGGGGAGGGTGTGCTGGGCAATGGGGGTCGAGGGATCGTGGATCACTTCAACCTGCACGGCAAGGTCGATATCGAGATCGGAACCCTCTCCAAGGCTTTCGGTGTGATCGGGGGCGTTGCTGCGGGAAGTCCGGAGGTGGTCGATTGGCTGCGCCAGCGAGGCCGGCCGTTTCTCTTCTCCTCGGCCATGACCGTGCCCGACGTTGCCGCCTGCCTGGCCGGTCTGGATCTCCTCGAAGCCTCGACCGAACTGGTGGACCGTCTTTGGCAGAACGCGGATTTCTTCAAACGCGAGATTCAGGGGCTTGGCTTTGACACCGGCCTGAGCATGACGCCGATCACGCCGATCATGCTTGGCGAGGCGCCGTTGGCGCAGCAGTTCAGCCGTAGGCTGTTCGAGGACGGCGTCTTTGCCATGGCGATCGGCTTCCCGACCGTGCCGCGAGGCAAAGCGCGTATCCGAGTGATGCTCTCGGCGGCCCACAGCCGCGAGGATCTCGAGCGTGGGTTGTCGATCTTCGAGCGGGTTGGGAAGGAACTCGGGGTCATCTAGGTCTGAGAAGACGGCCGCGCCGCGGGAAAGGAGCTGCGGTCACGCCCCTTGGGTAACGCAGGAACAGACGGCGAACCATCGTTCGCCGTCTGCTTCATATCCGCAGGGGCAGACTGCGGTTGGCCGCGGCCTCGTCGGGCGACACTAGTGTGGCGTGTCGAGAGTTCGCAGACTAATCCCGTCTGGCGAGCTCTCGACTTGCACCTTCATGGCCGCGCCTCCGGGAGCCTGACGAAAGGGCGAGGCTTTCACCCCCACCCCTTACCGCTCCCCCGGCGAGTGTGACCCTCCGCAGGAGGGGGTCAAGCCGGGGGAGGGGAGAGGGGTGGAGGCGCGAAAGACGCCGACGAACCCGCCACTGCCGGCGCCAAGCGGGGAAGAAGCGCAATGAGTTCCTCTAAGAACTTTCGAAACGCGGCACTAGAACACGCGTGGCGAGGTGGGGTTGGGGAGGTCGGGCGCAACTTGCGGCGGGGGCC